>JAGLUD010000344.1 GCA_023134935.1 Paracoccaceae bacterium
TGTCGTCTTCCAGAACGGGGGAGTGGGCTGACACGTCGGTATCTCCAACTTAAGAAAACCCCGCCCTTACACGAAGGGCGGGGCTGTTTTCAGTAAGGGCCGGATTAGTCGGCTAGCGTGTCGATAACCAGATCGTACAGCTCTTGCGCTGGTAGACCACGACCGTTCATGTCCTTGATCCACGCGGCAGCGGCAGGACCGGCAACAGCTTCACGGAAGGCGGCGAGTTCCTCGTCAGAATACGTGATCCGCTCAATACCACGATCATCCAGTGCAGGACCCCAAGCTGACATGGTTTTGTTGTCGTAGAACTCGACGTAGTAATCGAGAGCCTCGTCAACCGAACCAAGCAGCGCTTCGCGTTCGCTATCCGACAGATCGTTCAGCGCATCGGTGTTAACCACAACAGGACAATTCACAGTGCCCGGGTTAAGGTTAGTCGTCCACCAAGTCGCGTTTTCGATAGTGCCGTAAGACATGTGCGCGTGCGGCGCGAAGGCCACGGTTTTAACGACACCACTGTCCATCGCCTGACGAACTTCGGTTGCGGACATGGATGTCGGAACCGCACCAACGGCCCCCATCGCACGGCCAACACCGCCGGTTGCACGAACGGTCATGCCTTCATAATCGCCCAGTGTGCGCGGCGCATCGCCTTTACCAACAATGTTATATTGTGGCAGCGGGGACGGCATCAGCAACGTTGCATTCCAACGTGCCAAATCAGCGGCAACAGCAGGGTGCGCGTAAACAGCCTGCGAAACTTCAATTTCCTGACGCAGATCCTGAACACCAAGGAATGGCAATTCCAGAACCGTGATCGAAGGGTTTTTATCGGCGTGATAGCCAGCACAGAACTGCGCCATTTCGAACGCACCAATCGAAATCCCGTCTAGGTTCTCTTTGTTCTTGGAAAGACCACCGTAGGAGATGTTCATCGTGAACTCGCCATTGGTCTTTTCGCTCACCAGCTCGGCCAGACGCTCTACGTGCTCGGTGAACGCGCGGCGTTTACCCCAAACGGAGACATTCCATTCGGTCGCCATGGCTTCCGCGCCAAACGCCATCGTGATGGCCGCGATGGTCGCGGTCTTAAGAATAGTGTGTTTCATGTGGTTCCTCCCGAGAACTCAGTTTTTAGTGACTCGGGAAGGCTACAATGGGCACTGGATTCTGCCAATGGTAAAGTTATCTTACCAATGCGGCGGTGGTTGATCAGCCAGCGGCGCACCGGAGGCGCCCTCGACCTCCTGTTCGGCAGCGCGTTTCATCAGCATGACGACGCGACGGTTCAACAAGTCGATCTCGGTGGCTTGGCCGGTGACAACTTCGTTCAGTTCCTCAACGACAGCACTTTGATGGGCGAGGGCCTCTTCAAGGCGGGTGATACGGTCTTCGGTCATGGTGTCTCCGGAAATAGGGTGACGGGGTCGCCCGCCTGCCACTTGGGGTATTTGATCATTATAATGTTGAATGTGTCAGAGGATAGGAATTCTTCCAGCCAACGGATCAGGTTCGGCCACGGCTCGGCATCAAACCAGGCGCGGTCTACGTTGGCGAACTGTCGTATGAAGGTGACGATCGACATATCGGTCATGCCGATTTTTTCGCCTGACAAATATGGTTGGGTCGCAAGAATTTCATCAAGCTTATTCAGGAATTCGGACGCAATCGCACGTTGCTCTAACGCATCGGTGCCTTCATGCCGGTTTTTGTACTTGTATTTGTCGAGGGCGGATTTGAACGCGCCATCACATTCCGCAATCAGCGCCTCATTATGTCGCTCCAACCACGCGTCGGGGTCGTTTTGTTTCAGCGCCCACAACATGATATCGTAGCTTTCATCGATAACACCATCGCCATTAACCACCACCGGAACCGTCGCCTTGGCCGACGCCTCCAGCAATTCCGGCGCT
>JAGLUD010000345.1 GCA_023134935.1 Paracoccaceae bacterium
AATGGATGAAACGCGCGGCAATTTCCTTGCCGGCCCCAGCCGACCCTGTCAGCATTACCCGAGAGTTTGCCTGTGCCACCTTTTCTAGCTGTGTTTTCAAAGACTTGAAGGTGTTACTTTCACCAATCATATCAACCGAAGTCGCGCTTTGCCCCCGCAGTACCGAGTTTTCAGCCCGCAATTTTGAGGCTTCCAAAGCACGTGATATAACCACCATTAACTGGTCGATATTAAACGGTTTTTCGATGAAATCATACGCGCCCTGCTTGATCGCGGCGACCGCAATCTCGACGTTGCCATGACCTGAAATAATGACTACCGGAATATCAGGATTATCACGGTGAATCGATTTCAGAATATCGATCCCGTCCAGCTTGCTGCCTTTCAGCCAAATATCCAGAATGACGAGCGCGGGCGGATTTGCGTTTATCTCGCTAAACGCTGAATCGGAATCCCACGCGATGCGGGTTTTATGCCCCTCGTCTTCCAATATATCGGCGACAAGTTCGCGGATGTCTTTTTCGTCATCGACTACAAGTATATCACTCATGATCCATTCCTTTGGTCTTCTCTATCTATAGTTGGAAGTGTCATCTTAACTTCGGCGCCGTGGTGTTTGTTACCTTCAAAGACAGGTGCATCCAGCAGTTCAAGCCGACCGTCATGTTCCTCGACGATCTTCTTGACGATCGACAAGCCAAGCCCGGTGCCCGAGTCCCGATGGGTCACATAAGGTTCGAACAAACGAGCACGTTTCGCTGGGAAACCGACGCCGTTGTCCTGTATCTGGATGGTCACTGCGCCTTCGTCTAACGCGACAACGACACGAACTTGTCCGCTAAACTCATCACTGGCCGCCTGCTTGGCAATAACTGCCTCACGAGCGTTCTTTACCAGGTTGGTAAAAGCCTGCGAAATCAGGGTTTCGTCAAGCATAATTTTGGGAATATCTTCCGGAGCTTCGAGCGCCACGGATATATCGGAGTCCGCCTCATTTTGCAGAAGCACAACACTGCGCAAAATTCCCACAACGTCGATCGGGGCTTTCTTTGCTTCCGGCATGCGTCCAAATTTGGCAAACTCATCAACAATACGCCGTAAGTCATTGGTTTGGCGTATAATAACATCTGAGTACTGCTGCAACGATTCCTGTTCGTCGCCGACCATCGGTCCGAACTTTCGACGAATTCGTTCTGCGGACAACTGTATCGGCGTTAACGGATTCTTAATCTCGTGCGCAATACGACGCGCAACATCGCCCCAAGCCGCCATACGTTGCGCGGAAACAAGATCCGTCACATCGTCAAACGCAATCACATACCCTTCAACCGATCCTTTTGAAGGTCGTCGTGTAGCCATCCTGACTAGAAGGTTTTCATGCACGCCAGATCGAATAACCTCGACCTCGCCTTGTGTAGTCTGCCGCGCACTGCCGGTTAATTTCTTAAACAAATCTGAAAATTCTGGCGCCGCGGTCAAAATCCCCCGCCCCAACGCCTCATCGGTTTCCAGACCCAGCATATGCTCGGCAGCCGCATTCATAAACTCAATCTGGCCTTCGCCATCAAGGCCAATTACGCCCGCAGTCACGCCAGATAAAACCGAGTCGAACAAGCGCCGGCTCTTTTCCGTTTCTTCATTAACGGCCATTAATGCGTCGCGCTGGCCCTTAACCTGCTGGGTCATACGATTGAATGCGCGGCCAAGGATTGCAAACTCGTCATCGCCTTCTTCCTCAATCACACGAACATCCAGGTCGCCCGATCCGACCCGCTCGGCAGCTCCGGCCAACCGGCCAACAGGTCTAGACAGGCGTTCGGCAAACCACATTCCGAACCAGACAGCCGCCAGAATAACAATCAGAGCGAACCCAAGATAAATAAGGGCAAATTCAAACAGCAAGCGCCCACGCTCGCTCTCTAACTGGTTATAAAGCGACACGGTTTCCTGCGTATCATCCAACAGCAGCAAGATTTCGCCATCAACGTCGCGGGTCACGTACAGTAGACGATCAGCATACGCAGACAGACCAATTAACGCACGAAATTCAGAGTTTTCCCAATCCTCAATGATCACCGCTTCGCCGTTCAACGCCCGTTCAATCTGCTCTGGGCTGGGCTGTTCATAGTCGAACAGGTACGAACGATCCCCGCGCGCTACCAATCCACCATCAATATCAATAACATAGGCCTCCGAAAGCGCACGCTGCATCTGAATTTGGCCTCGGTTCAGATACTCCCGCAGATCGCCAATCGTTAACAATTGTAAACGCCGCTTCTGCGCATCAAGGTAGTTGGCCAACAGCGTAGCATCAGATTCAATACTTTTGCGGTGCTCCGCTTCATAAGCCTGCGCCGCCGTTAGGGAATTGTTAACCACCAACCGAACGCGATCCGAAAACCAGCCCTCTAACCCGAAGTTCAGCGTTATTGCCGCGAAAACAGCCACCAGAACGGTGGGAATAAGCGCGGTTAGCGTAAAGACACCCGTCAAACGCAAATGTAGTTTAGAACCGGCCGAACGGCGCCTGCGCGCCGAAATAATTTGTACAACCTGTCTGGAAACCAAGGCCGCAATCACCAACGTATAAACTAAATCCGCCAGCACAATATAGCGCAGCATCTGCGGATCGCCGGGTCGGTCAAACGCGCCAAAAAACACGAAAGTTGCCACGACGAGAACTGGACCAAGGATCACAAGCGCCAACGTCGTCGCATTACGGACCGTGCGGCTGTTACTTACCCTATCGAGTGTAATAAAGCCGGATCTGAGCATACTGTGTTGCAAGAGGGTTACAGATTCCGTTGTTTGTCACTATTCCTGTGACAAGTTTACATCATCTTCTTGCCTCGTGTCACCTGAATGTCGAGCGCCGCTATCTTTTTTCGAAGCGTATTTCGGTTAATTCCCAGCAATTCGGCGGTTTTTAGCTGATTTCCCCGTGTCGCCGCCAATGACAGCGCGATAAGGGGCAGCTCCACCTCTTTAAGAATGCGGTCATAAAGTCCAGCAGGCGGCAGTTCATCACCGTGTAAATCGAAATACCGTTTCAGGTGGCCTTCAATCGAATTAGACAAGCTCTTCGACCCACCCCGGTGGGGGGCAATGGCCGAACTTGGCCGCGCGGCGATTTCCTGTGAAACGATCTTGGCGCTGATTGTGTCATCGGGGCATAGAACGGCAAGGCGGCGGATAAGGTTTTCCAACTCCCGCACGTTTCCGGTCCACGGCTGCACCTTAAGAATTTCGATGGCTTCCTTGGATATCACTTTGCTCGGCAAACCCTCACTTTCGGCCTGTTGCAGAAAGTGTCGGGTAAGGTCCGCTACATCCTCGATACGTTCACGTAATGATGGAAGACGGATCGGTACTACGTTCAGGCGATAGAACAGGTCCTCACGGAATTTTCCTTCGTTAATCAAGGCCCGCAAATCCTGATGCGTCGCGGCAATTACTCGGACATTGGCCGATAAAACCTCGAGCCCACCTGCGCGTGAAAACTCCCCTTCCTGAAGCACGCGCAACAGACGGGATTGGGCCTCCAAGGGTAGGTCGCCGACTTCATCCAAGAACAATGTCCCGCTGTGCGCCTGTTCGAACTTACCAATAACCGAGCCGTTCTGGGTCTCGCTCCCAAATAGCTCCACTTCGATCATATCAGCCGGAATCGTCGCCATATTCAGCGCTACAAATGGCCCTTCCTTGCGTTGCCCAAAGTCATGCAGGGCCCGCGCGACCAATTCTTTACCTGTTCCAGACGCGCCCGTGATCATCACACCAAGATCGGTTGTCATCAGCCGTGCCATGATCCGGTAAACTTCCTGCATTGCAGGTGAGCGCCCGATCAACGGCATTTCCTCGTCGCCCGTCTTTGGCGTAACTGCCTCGGGTGCATGTTGGGACAATGCTTTGTTAACCGTTGCTAACAAATCCTTAAGGTCGAATGGTTTTGGCAAATACTCATATGCGCCGGATTCCGTGGCGCGGATGGCTGTCATCACCGTGTTCTGCGCGCTCATAACGATAATCGGCAGATCAGGGCGGCGCTTGCGAATAGAGGGCAGAATGTCGAGGGCGTCGCCGTCAGGCATGTTCACGTCCGTGACGATAACATCGCCTTCGCCCTCCTCCACCCAACGCCACAACGTCGAGATCGTCCCGGTGGAACGCACGCGGCACCCAGCCCGCGTTAACGCTTGGCTAAGAACAGTGCGGATGGTGCGGTCGTCGTCTGCAACAATGATTGTTCCGTCCATTTCAGGCCTCCTTACGGGGTTCGCGCCAGATCGGCAGCAAAACTTTGAATTTCGTTTTTCCCGGTTCCGAGATACATTCAACTACCCCGCCGTGGTCCGCGATGATCTTGGAGACCAAAGACAGCCCCAGCCCTGATCCGGTTGCTTTAGAACTGACAAACGGGTCAAAGATATCGTTAATCAAATCTTGCGGGATGCCGGCGCCGTTATCGGTAATAGTCACCTCCAGCGGCAGGCTTTCAGATTTCCGACCGGGCATTTGCAAGCGCACACCGGGCCGAAAGGCGGTTTTCATGGTGATCGTTCCACCAACCTTCGGTGCCGCTTCGGCTGCATTTTTCAACAGGTTTTGAAAGACTTGCGACAGTTGATCGGCGTCCGCACTGACCGGTGGAAGCGATGGGTCGAATTCTTCGCTAAACCTTACGTGTTCCGCAAACCCGACTTCCGCAGCCCTTTTCGCGCGATCAAGAATATCATGGATATTAACCGCCTCACGCTGCGCAGGGCGAAGGTCACCGAATTGTTCCATTCGTTCAACCAACCGGCCAATACGTTTGATTTCATCCTGTATCAGCGTCGTAAGTTCTTGGTCATCGTCATTCGCGTTCATCGCCAACAATTGTGCCGCACCGTTAATTCCTGCAAGCGGATTTCGAATTTCATGTGCCAGCATCGCGGCCATCCCCGCTACCGAACGTGCTGCAGACCGATGGGTCAGACTGCGGTCCATCTTCTCGGCCAAGCCGCGCGGATGTAGTAACAACAACACGTGCCCGGTCGGCATTCCTGTCGCATGAAGGTCGTTTAGGCGCGGCGGGTTATCAGCCCAGCTCAACTCAATCCCGTGCTGAACGACAGAACCAGACCCTTTCCGAGCTTGCTCCACCATATTCTGAACAACACTGCCTACGCCAACAAAGGTTGATAGGTTTTTTCCACGCAGCTGCCTAACCGAGGTCCCGCTGAAGAGCTCCGCCGCCGAATTGCAGGTCAGAAATCTGTTAGCTTCATCGACAGTAAACGCCGGGTATGGGATTGCACCCCATAGAGTCTCAAAATTAGTTTCGCTCATGCGGCCGCCTCGACGGTGGAGCCGCAATTAGCCAACCCTTCGGTCAGGCGACGTAGGACTACGGCGGCATCGCGTTCACGAATTATTAAGTTCCGTAATTCCATGCCACCCTCTAACCGTTCAAGATACCAAGTCAGGTGTTTGCGCGCGTTTCTAACGCCCAAATCCGGTCCGTAAAACCGGATCATGTCCTCGTAATGCTCCAAAATAACGTCAGCCAAGGCACTACCCTGCGGTGCTCCGGCGTAAGCCTTACCTTCAAGCTCGGCAGCAATTTGCGCTAGCACCCACGGCTGCCCTTGCGCACCACGGCCAACCATAACGCCGTCAGCACTGGACAATTCCAGCGCACGACTGGCGGACCGTGTGTCGACGACATCACCGTTAGCGATTACCGGAATATTAACGGCAGACTTTACGGCACCAATCGCGCTCCAATCCGCCACACCCTTGTAGAACTGACATCGCGTGCGGCCATGGATCGTAATCATCTG
>JAGLUD010000346.1 GCA_023134935.1 Paracoccaceae bacterium
GCCTGCTTGCGCCGGATCAAATCCCGCGCTGCGTTGATAACGATCTGGTGCAGCCAAGTGGTAAACCGCGCGTGGCCCTTGAACGTCGCCAGCTTCTTGGGCAACGCCGCGCAAATATCCTGCGCCAAATCCTCGGCATCTTCGCGGTTGCCAAGCACCCGAAACCCGACGCGGAAAATGGTCGCGTAATGCCGCTGAAGAAGGCTACGAAACGCCCCTCCATCGCCATCAGCAGCCATTGCCACTAGTATTTCGTCACTGGTTTCCATGTACATTATACCCCTTGGACGCCGCACAATGCGTTATCCTTGGAAATCGTCCAAATAAATTTTACGCCAGCTCCGCCGCCAGCAAATCAAACACCATGCGGATACGTCTGCTAGTGTTCAGTTCGCGATGCGCCACCAGCCAGATTGGGAACATCAAGGGCTCCAAATCTGGTAAAACCCGTTCCACCAATGGTTCCACATCTCCGATAGTTCCATCAAGAATGCCAATTCCGACGCCCTGTTTCACCATCTCCCACATGACATTGTAATTTTCTGCCAGCACCGGAAAATTCTTCTTGGTAAGGCTCATCCCCATCGTATTCAGGCCGTTCATCAACATGCCTGTACTATCAAGATTAATAAAATCCGCATTCCGCAGATCATACGGCAACTTTGGTCGCCCAATCCGGTCGAGGTACTCTGGCGAGGCATAAAGCCGTGCCGGAATATCCCGTATTTTCTTGGCAATCAGATCCGGCTCGGTCGGGCGAAAGTTGCGAATGGCGATATCCGCCTCACGCCGCCGCAGATCACTTGGCGAATTGGAGGCAACCACCTCCACCGTAATCCCCGGCTCCAATCGTCGCAATTTCGCAATGATCGGCGGTAACACTAACGACGCATACGTCTCGCTCGCCGCAATACAGATCGAGCCGTCAATCGATTGCGATTGCCCCATCGCGGTCAAGGAAACCTTACTAGCCGCATCGCCCATCGCCCGCACATGGTCCAGCAGTTCTAGCCCGCTAGGCGTCAGCTTCAGCCCCCGCCCGACACGTTCAAACAAAACGATGTCCAGCTCCTGTTCCAACCCGTCAACCTGCCGCCCCAAAGTCGGTTGCGCCATACCAAGCGCACGCGCCGCTGCCGACAACGAGCCTTCCTCAGCCGTTACCAAAAACGCCCGAGCCTTGTTCCAGTCAAACTTTACCGATCTCCAATCCATGCAGATATGCATATCAAACTGACGAAATTGGTCAATTTATATATTTCGCATGGGCGGGTAGAACAGTTTCAAGACGAAATACCAAACACCCATAACAAACCATCTGCCCTGCAACAGCTTGGCGGACAACGGTACCTCTATGTCTGTTGAAAGGACACGAAATGACAACGATAACAACATCCCCGCACAGAAAATCAGCCCGCACATACGGGATTTTCTTCCTACTAGCATTCCTAAGCTACGGCGCAGGTAGCGGCATTACGGCCAGCATGGGCGGTGATCTCTCCGCGCTTGCAGACGCGAAATCCACGTTCACTATCGGTATCCTGCTAATGGCAATTGTCCACACCTTCGTGAACATCGGGCTGGCCACGGTAATGCTGCCAATCCTCAAACCGTTCAACAAAACTGTAACTTACGGATACTTCGCCGCTGCAATCACCGCCACAACAGTTGCCGTAATCGGCGCAATCTTCATGGCGCTTCTGGTTCCCCTAAGTGGTGCATACGCGACAACCTCAGACACCGCACACATCGAGACCCTCGCAATGTTGCTCAACAAAGGCGGTTTCTACGCTTACCAAATCAGCATGACCATCTGGGGTCTAGGCGGCCTGCTGTTCGTTTATGTCCTTGGCAAATCCAAGCTAGTTCCACGGGTTTTCCCAACTTGGGGCGCGATTGGCTACGTCGTCTTCATGACCGGCACGACAGCCGAGATGTTCGGTTACCCAATCGGCGTAATGCTCTCCGCACCCGGTGGCCTGTTCGAAATCTCCCTAAGCGTGTGGCTGATCTTCAAGGGTTTCAACCCTTCCACCAAATCCTGAAAGGAAACGTAATGATCACGAAATCCTACGCCCGCACCGCCGGCCTATTATACCTAATCATCGCGGTCTTTGGTGCCTTCGCAATCGGCTACGTCCCCTCGATCATCATCGAGGCGGGCGACGCCGCAACCACCGCCAACAACCTACTGGCCAACAAAGCTCTGTTCAACATGGGCATCTTTGGCGACATCGTCGTCTTGCTGGTCGAAGTGGTCCTAACCGTCATGCTTTACGTCATGTTCAAACCGGTCAGCCATACACTTTCGCTGATCGCAGCATGGTCCAGACTGGCAATGGTTTTGGTGATGGCAATTAACCTGTTGCTCAACATCATGCCGGTGGTTTTGTTAAGTGGCGCAGAGTACCTGAGCGCATTCGAGACACCGCAATTGCAATCCTTAGCGTTCGTATTTTTTGAGGCCCACGCCCTTGGCATTTACGTATGGCAACTATTCTTCACAATGCACCTTATCGCGCTGGGTACTCTGATCATCAAATCGGACCTGCTGCCGCGCATATTGGGCT
>JAGLUD010000347.1 GCA_023134935.1 Paracoccaceae bacterium
CCGTTGGATAAAATGTCGGTTTCCATGACCATGAACGGGGCCGTGATTCCGATTTTGGCTAGCTTCATTGTAGCCGGAGAAGAACAAGGCGTTGATCGCGCTGCGTTAACCGGAACCATTCAAAACGACGTTTTGAAAGAGTTCATGGTCCGTAACACCTATATTTATCCACCAGAACCATCGATGCGGATTGTCTCGGACATCATCAAATTTACATCGCAAGAAATGCCGAAATTCAACTCGATCTCGATTTCTGGCTATCACATGCAAGAGGCAGGCGCGAACTTGGTCCAAGAGCTGGCCTTCACGCTGGCGGATGGAAAGGAATACGTTAAAGCGGCGATTGCGTCAGGGATGGACGTCGATGCGTTCGCAGGTAGGCTGTCGTTTTTCTTCGCCATCGGTATGAATTTCTTCATGGAGGCCGCAAAGCTGCGCGCGGCGCGTTTGTTGTGGTCGCGGATCATGGCAGAATTCGAACCGAAGAAGCCACAATCTTCGATGTTGCGAACACATTGCCAAACCTCGGGCGTTAGCCTTCAGGAGCAGGACCCGTATAACAACGTTGTCCGTACCGCCTATGAGGCAATGTCGGCGGCGCTGGGGGGCACGCAATCACTACACACGAACTCGTTCGACGAGGCGATTGCGCTGCCGACCGAGTTTTCCGCTAGGATTGCGCGGAATACTCAGTTGATTTTGCAAAACGAAACCGGTGTGACCAATGTGGTCGATCCACTGGCAGGGTCGTATTATGTCGAAAGCCTGACCAAGGAACTGGCGGATGAAGCGTGGAAGCTGATCCAAGAGATCGACGAGATGGGTGGCATGACCAAGGCTGTTGTGAGCGGTATGCCGAAGCTACAGATCGAAGAAGCGGCGGCGCGCAAACAGGCTGCTGTCGACAAGGGCGACGATGTGATCGTCGGCGTTAACAAATTCCGCCTTGATCAAGAAGATCCGATTGATATTCGCGAAATCAACAACAGTCAGGTTCGGGAGTCCCAGATCAAACGTCTGACGTCCATCCGCGAGTCGCGCGATACAGTGGCCTGCGAAAATGCCCTTCAGGCGCTTGAGCAAGGTGCCGCCTCTGACGGTAACTTGTTGGAGCTGGCGGTAGATGCCGCACGAGCGCGGGCAACAGTTGGCGAGATTTCCGCCGCTATGGAAAAGGTTTTCGGGCGTCATAGTGCCGTGGTGAAGACTCTTTCAGGTGTTTATGGTGCGGCTTATGAGGGCGATGAGGGTTTCGCCAAGATCCAGCAGGACGTCAAGGATTTCGCAAAAATAGAAGGTGATAATCCGCGTATGCTTGTCGTTAAGATGGGGCAGGACGGCCATGATCGGGGCGCCAAGGTTATCGCTACAGCGTTCGCCGACATTGGTTTTGACGTAGATGTAGGCCCGTTATTCCAGACGCCGGAAGAGGCCGCACAAGATGCGGTGGACAAGGGCGTGCATGTGATCGGAATTTCCTCTCAGGCGGCGGGTCACAGGACGCTGGCACCGCAGCTGGTTGAGGCGCTTAAGGCCGCTGGCGGTGGTGAAATCATTGTGATTTGTGGAGGGGTAATTCCGCAGCAAGACTATGATTTCTTGTATGAACACGGCATCAAAGCGATCTTCGGGCCAGGCACGAATATTCCTGAGGCCGCAGATAAAGTCTTGCGATTGATACGCCGAACTAATTATTGAAACTGTTCCACCTTTTACGTGCTGACAATTTTATCGCACGTAACTACTGTGCCTATAGATTAGAATAGGAGTCTTGAATTGACCGAAGAACGCCAGAAATCCGCCCGTCAAGCCGCGCTTGATTATCACGAATTTCCCAAGCCGGGGAAATTGGAAATACGTGCAACGAAACCCTTGGCAAATGGTCGCGATCTATCGCGGGCCTATTCGCCTGGTGTGGCGGAGGCTTGTATCGAGATCAGCAAAGACCCTGCAACAGCGGCAAAATATACTGCACGGGGTAATCTGGTGGCAGTTGTTACCAACGGCTCGGCTGCGTTGGGATTGGGGAATATCGGCGCACTTGCGTCCAAGCCGATCATGGAAGGCAAAGCGGTTCTGTTCAAGAAGTTCGCCAATATCGATTGCTTTGATATCGAGGTGAACGAAAGTGACCCTGAAAAGCTGGCGGATATAGTCACGGCGCTGGAGCCTACGTTCGGGGCGATCAACCTTGAAGATATCAAGGCACCCGAGTGTTTCATCGTTGAAAAGCTCTGCCGTGAACGCATGGGTATTCCGGTATTTCACGACGACCAGCACGGTACGGCGATTGTTGTGGGTGCGGCGGCCACCAACGCGTTGCATGTTGCGGGAAAGAGATTCGAAGATATCAAAGTGGTGTCCACTGGTGGCGGCGCGGCGGGCATAGCTTGCTTGAACATGCTGCTGAAGCTGGGTGTGAAGCGGGAAAACGTCTGGCTATGTGACATCGTTGGGTTGGTTTACAAGGGGCGTACCGAAGAGATGACGCCGCAAAAGGCCGATTTTGCGCAGGACAGCGATAAACGTACGCTTAATGATGTGATCGATGGAGCGGATTTGTTCTTGGGTCTTTCTGGTCCAGGGGTTTTGAAACCAGAAATGGTCACCAAAATGTCTTCGCAACCAATCGTTTTTGCGCTGGCAAATCCAACACCGGAAATAATGCCCGACGCAGTTCGCGCGGTTGCACCGGATGCGATTATCGCGACGGGGCGCTCGGATTTTCCTAATCAGGTTAACAATGTCTTATGCTTCCCGTTCATTTTCAGAGGTGCGCTGGATGTGGGTGCAACCACGATTAACGACGCAATGGAAGTGGCTTGCGTTGAGGGAATAGCCGAACTTGCACGTGCCTCTACCAGTGCGGAGGCGGCGGCGGTTTACAAAGATGAGAGCCTGAAGTTCGGACCCGAATACTTGATCCCCAAGCCTTTCGATCCTCGCCTGTTAGCAATCGTATCCTGTGCGGTCGTCAGGGCGGCAATGGAAAGCGGCGTCGCGACACGTCCGATCACGGATATGGTGGCGTATAAGCAAAAGCTCGACGGGTCGGTCTTCAAGTCGGCGCTTATAATGCGGCCGGTATTTGCGGCTGCAAACAATGCAGTGCGCAAAATCGTATTTGCCGAGGGCGAAAGCGAACGCGTCCTTCGCGCAGCCCATGCGATGGTCGAAGAGATGACCGACAAACCAATCCTGATCGGTCGCCCTGATGTGATCGAAGCACGGTGCGAAAAATTCGGGTTGCCCATCAAAGAAGGCCGCGATTTCGAGTTGGTTAACCCGCAGAACGACCCGCGCTTTCGGGATTATTGGGGCGCTTACCACGAAATTATGCAGCGCCGTGGCGTGACACCCGAACTGGCAAAATCGATCATGCGGACCAACACGACCGCGATTGGTGCCGTGATGGTGCATCGCGGTGATGCTGATAGCATGATTTGCGGGACGTTCGGACAATACCTGTGGCATTTGAAATACATACAGCAAATTCTGGGAACAACTCGATTACGAGCTGTCGGAGCGTTGTCGCTGATGATTTTGGAAAACGGACCGTTGTTCGTCGCTGATACGCACGTAAACCCGGAACCCAGTGCACAGCAGATGGCGGATACTGTGGTGGCGGCTGCGCGGCATGTGCACCGTTTTGGTTTGGAACCCAAGGTCGCGTTGTGTTCGCACTCGCAATTCGGGAACCTACCCACGGAGTCGGCGTGTCGGATGCGTGACGCGATTGCTATTCTGGATAGCATGGATCTCGATTTCGTATATGAGGGCGAGATGCATACAGATGCGGCGCTTGATGAAAAGCTGCGGCGTAAGATTTATCCGAATTCGCGCTATGACGGTGCGGCAAACGTGCTGGTTTTCGCCAATTCCGATGCCGCCAGTGCGGTGCGCAATATTCTGAAAATGTCGGCCAACGGATTGGAAGTTGGACCGATCCTGATGGGGATGGGGAACCGGGCGCACATCGTTACGCCTTCGATCACAGCGCGGGGCTTGCTGAACATAGCGGCCCTCGCTGGAACACCGGTGAAAGTATACGAATAGCAAACATTATCATTCCAAGTGGGGCTTGGATAACAGGAGAATATGATGAGTTATAGATCTGTATATGACGGCTGGAAAACCGACCCCGAGGCCTTCTGGATGGAAGCCGCCGAGGCGATAAGCTGGACCAAGAAGCCGACGTACGCGTTGGATTCCAGCAATGCGCCTTTGTACGAGTGGTTCACGGACGGCGAGGCCAACACCTGTTACAATGCGCTGGACCGGCATGTTGAGGCAGGGCGTGGCGATCAAACGGCCATCATTTATGACAGCCCGATAACAGGCGCGAAACGCAAGATTTCCTATGCGGAGTTGACCGATCAGGTCGCAATGTTGGCGGGCGCGTTGAAAGCCAAGGGTATTGGCAAGGGCGACCGCGTCTTGATCTATATGCCGATGGTGCCGGAGGCGTTGAATGCCATGCTAGCCTGTGCACGCATCGGGGCGGTGCACTCGGTTGTGTTCGGCGGGTTTGCTGCGAACGAGCTGGCTGTGCGGATTGATGATGCGACACCGAAGGCCATTATCGCAGCCTCTTGCGGGATTGAGCCGGGGCGCGTGATTGAATATAAACCGCTGCTAGATGGTGCGATTGATCTGGCGGTGCATAAGCCGGAATTCACGATCATCCTTCAGCGCGAACAGGCGCAGGCGGAATTGATCGAGGGACGAGATTTCGACTGGTTTGACGTGCAAGAAGGTGTCGAGCCTGCCGATTGCGTTCCAATTGGTGGCGCCGACCCGCTGTATATCCTTTATACCTCCGGCACGACGGGCCAACCCAAAGGCGTGGTACGTCCAAGCGGAGGGCACATGGTTGCCCTCAACTGGACCATGAAAAACATCTATAATGTTGAGCCTGGCGAGGTGTTCTGGGCGGCATCAGATGTTGGCTGGGTCGTTGGGCATTCGTATATTTGCTACGGGCCACTGATTTACGGAGCCACAGCGGTTGTATTCGAGGGCAAGCCAGTTGGCACGCCTGACGCGGGCACTTTCTGGCGTGTGATCGAGGAACATAAGGTCGTGTCTTTCTTCACCGCCCCGACCGCTTTCAGGGCGATCAAACGTGAGGATCCCAAGGGAGAGTTCGTTAAGAAGTATGACCTTAGCAGTTTGAAAGCCCTTTATCTGGCGGGCGAACGTGCCGATCCTGACACAATTATCTGGGCGCAGGACCAACTTGGAATTCCTGTGGTAGACCACTGGTGGCAGACGGAAACGGGGTATTCAATTGCCGCTAATCCGCTGGGGCTGGAGGAATTGCCGACGAAGCTAGGCTCGCCAACCGTTGCTATGCCAGGGTTCGACGTGCAGGTATTGGGGGACGACGGCCACCAATTGCCGGCCGGTGAATTGGGTGCGATCGCGATCAAACTTCCGTTGCCTCCGGGTACGTTGCCAACGTTGTGGAATGCTGAGGAACGGTTCGTCAAATCCTACCTTGATACCTTCCCGGGATATTACGAAACTGGCGATGCAGGCGTTATTGACGAGGACGGGTACCTCTACATCATGGCGCGAACCGATGACGTGAT
>JAGLUD010000348.1 GCA_023134935.1 Paracoccaceae bacterium
ACTGGGCCTGCCCACGGGCCACGGCCAGCTTCGTCGATCCCACAGACGGGGGATTTGTTGCATGCTATCTCAAAGCTGAAATCTGGTGTGGTCATAGGCAATCAATTCTCCAAAGCGGTAATGTAGTCCAAGATCAACGTTACGCCTTCGACATCAATCGGATTGCGCCCCGCATGGCCAAACCGATAAATACATGCGTATGGCAATCTTACGTTTTTTTATGGTGACGTTCCGGATCATGTTCAAAGTCCAACAGCATCGAAGAAACGCTTCCTATTATTGCCAATGATTAACCATAAATGGTCGGATTCATCCAGCGATACCAGTATTAATACTGGTATTAAATCGTCGGGGCCGGAACGCCGGATGAATGAACCAACCGCAACACATACCGATGCACCTTAATCCCGAATTATACATAGAGTAGCAAACAACGTTACCAACATTGATCTCGACTACTCCGGTGGACCAGCGTGTTCGCATCGTTCCGAAAACCATTGGTACAGTCGAACAGCGTTTCGACGGCGGAAGGATGGGACTAATTGGTGGCCTATCTCGCCGTCCCATCAGATCAGACAAGAACAGGTGCCGGAGAGGTTCCTTACTGTCTAGAACATGCCAGAGAATTGTATATCGATTGGCTGCGGGGTCTTCGTGCCGAGTGCCGCGACGTTGCTCGAAGCTTCTTGAGAAGAATGCTGACAGGTTCGCAAGCGGTGACGATAACGTTTCGGCCATGTTCCCTTCGGTCGCTCTAGATAAAAACGCGCCGTCGATTGCAGTGTTGCCCATGAACGGTTTGATCATGGTTAGGCCGCTTTCTTTGGCGGCGAAGCGAATAATTGATTCAAAAGTGGTTTGTCGCCCTGCGCTTTGATCAAATAGCTATCTGCACGTTTTGCTGAAGAGGCGAATGTCTTGGGACCGAGATCAATCAACGACACATTAAGTGCATTACTTGATCAACCCGATACGGCAACGTTTTCCTTTGGCATATTCGCATTCTGCGGGGATTCGCCGATTGAAGTGGGAATATTCTCGTTTTCGATAAGAAAACGGAACCAAATGTCCGTCAATTAGTCCTATCCTTCTCCGTAGGATTTACGGAAGTTGAACATTACTCAAATATTACGAGGCGTTAGGATAACCAGACGTTTAGTTGTGGTGACCCCGAGAGGATTCGAACCTCTGACCTGCCCCTTAGGAGGGGGCCGCTCTATCCAGCTGAGCTACGGGGCCTGATCCGCATCAACGCCTCTGGGTTGTTTATAAATATTTAGGACGAGTTAACAGATGATTTTCTGCCTTTATTGACGAAAAATGACACAATGAATCCTTACTTTTTCCCAATACTGGTCACACAAATCCATATATTCAACAATGCGAACAGGTCGGTAATTGGTTTTTTTAACCTGTAACCAGTACTTCATCGCTTATTTGTGGTGCTTTTATAGTTCTACAATTGGAAGCTAGCCGTGCGTTGTAGCCCCTATTTATAGGTACGTACGGCTAGCGCCTCCACGATCTCGCTATACGTTTTCAACGCGGCGTGCCCCTCTGGACCTAGCGAATAGACACCACGCTCGACGCGAATGAACCAGCCATAGTAATTCTTTTGCAAAATGGATGATGCCTTCGGCATTACAAGCAATTTTGCCAAGGTCGACGGTGCACTTGGCCCCACTTGCAGTGCAACCGCGATGCGCAATGCATCCTGCCGATAGGCAGTGATGATTGCACGGCGCGATTGTCCGCCTGTGTTTGGATCACCTACGCGGCGTTGAAACTCCAATAACAAGGCAGTTCTTCTTTTAGCGAGCTTGTGAATTTTATGAGCGCCGGGGTCCGTGTGCACAATAACCATCCCTTGTCCGGAATCGAAACGAACCGATATCAGTCCAAGCCCCAAGCGTTTGCAGATTTTGACCGCTTCCTTGGCCCGCGCGACCCAAGCTTTGCCTTTGCCAGCCGGAACCGCAACATAAACGGCATCAGTGATTCTTTGCCGCTCGATCCCTTGCATCAACAAGTCCAACGACAGCGATAGCTTGAGTTCAACAATTACAGGGGGGTCTGTGCCGCGAATGGCCACAACATCGCAGTCCGTGACCTCGGATTTAACCTCGTATCCCTGCTTCTCGAGGAAGGACTTAACTGGCACATATAGGTCGGTTTCTTTCATGCAATGCTTACTTATGTTGATGTGCCGGTCATTATTGGCTTCTCGTTCGCGACGTACGCAGGTTAGGACGATGGCGGGCGTCGTTGATAATTGTAGTTTGACAACCCCGCCATGGAAAGGATTAAGACCAGCAAACAGCGATCCGGGTGCGACTATCGTCGTGACAACGTATTTTCTAACTTCGCACTCCTCGACTGGCTATCTGCCAATAGCACTTGCAGAGCGGACAGTGAAAAGGTGTCGCCAAACGATAGGGTATCCGGCATTTGCGCCGAAGAATTACTGTCCGGAAAGAACCTTTCCCTGACCTCGGCAGCTGCTCTGTTTGTTTTGATAGCCGCCGCCCAATCCCTTTTGAACCACTGCGGCATTACAATTGCTTCAGCCATGTCCGAGAATTGTTCCAACTGCCCTAGCGCATGTTCAAAATCACCTACCCCAACATAGGCCTCAACACGCAATTTTCTGACCGCGTCGCCGGAAACCTCATTCAGCAACAACAACGCGGCCTCCGGTCGGAATGCCTGTATGTTTGCGTGCGCCGCTATCAAAGTCGCGTCTAATTCATTGCGTTGCAGTGTAGGGTGCAGAATTTCGATGGCATAATCAGGCAATCCTGCCAAAAGCAATTTAGCTGCTATTTCCAACCGCAGATCGTCGGCTTCTTCGCCTTCTGGGATGAACTCGATGTATTTGTGCACGATCTCTGCGTAACTATTTTCCAAGTGTTTGCGTACTGACAGCATCGACAGGATCTGCTCCGCTGACTCCTGCAATAGTTCTGCGTTCGCCGAATCACGCTGAATCTCGGCGATCAGTAACTCAATCGCGTCGTCTTCTTTGCCTTGTTTTGCCAACCACAATGCTTCGAGCCGCCGCAGTTCGCCGCCCTTTTGCGTACCACGCCAGATTTTAGCGCCTGCCCCAAGGTCCATCAGCAAATGCGGTGGGGGGGGGTGATCTTGCACCAACCCAAGGGTTGCCAACTCGATTAAGGCATCCATTGCCACCAGTGAGCTGTCTCCGGACAAATTTTGATACGCTTGACCGGCTTCGGGTGCGTTGCCCTCAATTTGCAGCAGATTGCCCACGACCAATTCATGTTCGGCTCCATGAAGGCCCGGTGCGCGTTCCAATATATTCGAGACTTGGCGCGCCGATGCCTCGAGCCCTCTGTCAAGGAATGCTGCCGCCAACCTTGGACCCAATAAACGGCGGATATCCGGTGGTAGCTCTGCAAACGCGTCGATAACCGAGGGTTTGTCATCAATATGCGTATCAATAGCGGGATATGTCGCAACCAGTGCCCACAGACCGGCCGCCCCGTCGCAATCTATCGCTTGCGATAATGGTCCGTCGGCTTGAACCGTTAAGCCATCGACGATAGCGGCGATGTCCAACAGCAAAGGCTGCTGATCTATATTCTTCCCACCTTCTATCAGATAACTTTTAGCTTCTGCTCCAAATCCATACCGCAGGTATGTGCGAACCAAGCGCCCGACTTCAATGTAGTCGGGTTCGTCAAATTCTCGTAATGTCCTTTGCCTTGCGCTCGACAACTCATCGGAAAAATCCTTACCGCTTCCCCAAGATGCCACGTCGAGGTCTTCAGGTGACGGACAATGTTCGTTTTCCGTGTTAATCCCTCCTCGCACCGCGAGCGTATCCCGTGCGGTTGCCGACTGAATCAGTATTTGGTCTTCATCTTCCGGCTTGTTAAGCACCTCGGAGGGCTCCTCAAGCTCTTCCTTTTGCGCGATTTCAGCCGGTTGAGGAATCACAGGGATAGGCCCATTGCGGTCAAGCAATC
>JAGLUD010000349.1 GCA_023134935.1 Paracoccaceae bacterium
GTGCAAATCACCCGATTGCGGCGCAAGCTGGAAGCGGACCCGAAACAACCAAGATATTTGCAAACTGTGCGCGGTGCGGGATACATGCTCGCGCCTGATTAACCCAAAGGGACACCCATGGATACCAGAGACAGCAACGGCGCGATCTTAGACGATGGCGACACGGTGATGGTCATCAAAGACCTGAAAGTTAAGGGCATGTCGAAAACGTTGAAGCGTGGCTCGCAGATCAAGAACGTGCGGCTGACGGGTAACCCGGATCAGGTGGAATGCCGGATCGGGAAGGCTACAGTTGTGCTTAAAGCTTCGTTTATGAAGAAGGTTTAGTGTCCAAAACACTAACAATCCACAAAGCTTGCCCTGTGATCATTCGGGGTGGTCGCGAAATTCTGGCATTTGTTCACCCGTTGGCAGGTAAACAAATCGTTAAGGGAACTGTTGAGGTTGGTGAAATCCCAGTCGCAGCGGCCCTGCGTGAACTTGCCGAGGAAAGCGGGATTGCGAATTGCCTTTCGGCCAAGCTTATTGGTAAAAGTGCTGCGGTGGCAAGCGGGCAATTATGGCATTTTGTGCTGTGTGAAACCGAACTTCTACCGGACATGTGGAGTTTCTTCACGGAAGATGATGGCGGTCACGACTTTCAGTTTTTCTGGCACCCCCTCGACTGCGAACTGGACGCCGAATGGCATCCAGCTTTTGTTCGCGCAATCGCCTGTATTCAGCAGCTGTTAACCACCTAGAACTACAATACGTAGCGGCTGATATCGGTTGAACGTGACAACTCGCCCAAATGCTTTTCAACAAATGCGGCATCAACCGTAACCTTGTCCCCAGCCCGATCCGGCGCCGTGAAGCTTAGTTCTTCGAACACGCGTTCCAGTACGGTGTAAAGGCGGCGTGCGCCGATGTTTTCGACCGTGTGATTTACCTCGGCGGCAATTTTTGCGAGGGCGGCGATGCCCTCAACGGTGAAGTCTACGGCGACTTCCTCAGTTGCCATAAGCGCCGTGTATTGCAGTGTCAGTGCGTTGTCAGTTTCCGTCAGAATGCGCACAAAATCTTCTTCGGTAAGCGCGCGGAGTTCAACGCGGATTGGTAGGCGACCTTGAAGTTCTGGCAGCAAGTCTGACGGCTTCGCAATGTGGAACGCACCCGATGCGATGAACAGGACGTGGTCTGTTTTGACGGGGCCGTATTTGGTGGAAACGGTTGTACCCTCAATCAGCGGCAGCAAGTCACGTTGCACACCCTCGCGGGACACGTCGCCACCACGCGCGTCGGAACGGGCGCAGACTTTGTCTATCTCGTCCAGGAAAACGATGCCGCTTTGTTCGACCGCATTGATGGCCTTTTTGTTAATGGTTTCTTCATCCAGAAGCTTGTCGGCCTCTTCCTCAATCAGCAGCTTATAGCTTTCGGAAACCTTAACGCGGCGACGTTGTGTGCGACCGCCCATCGCCTTCCCAAAGATGTCGCCAAGGTTCATCATGCCCATGCCGCCGCCACCGCCCGGTTGGCCAGGGATGTCCATCATCGGCAAGGGGTTGGAGTTGTCGGCCAGATCCAGCTCGATCTCTTTGTCGTCTAGAACGCCGTCACGTAATTTCTTGCGGAACATTTCACGGGTTTGGTCACGCGCATCTTCGCCTGCGAGCGCATCGATCACGCGTTCTTCTGCCGAGTGGTGAGCCTTAGCTTTGACCTCTTCGCGCAGCTGTTCACGGATCATCAGGACTGCGTTGTCCATCAGGTCTCGCACGATTTGTTCAACGTCGCGGCCAACGTAACCGACCTCGGTGAATTTGGTGGCCTCGACCTTAAGGAACGGCGCGTTCGCCAGCTTGGCCAGACGGCGACTGATCTCGGTTTTACCAACGCCAGTTGGCCCGATCATCAGAATGTTCTTTGGGTAAACTTCATCACGCAGATCGTCGGACAATTGCCGACGACGCCAGCGGTTACGCAAGGCCACAGCCACGGCGCGTTTGGCGTCGTTTTGGCCGATGATGTAACGATCCAGCTCGGATACGATTTCGCGGGGGGTAAGGTCAGTCATGTGTTGCCTCAAATTTGTCGAGGGTCAGTTCCATAAGAATGGTTCCGCCCTCATTATTCCAGTATTCGTCAAAGGGCGTGAAGCCCGCCTTAGTATAAGCCTTTATGGCTCTTTTATTGCCAGCATCAGGATCGATCATCAATCGTTTGGCGCCTTCCGAAAAAAGCTTTTCGCTGAACGCCCTAATGATATTACCACCCAATCCCTTGCCAATCATGTTGGGCTCGCCGATCAAAATATCAATCCCCAGCGTTCCTTTTGGCACATCTTCTAGCCATGGCTCTTCTTGTTTCCAGTTCTCGCCAAGTTTGGTGGCGTCCCAGCTTTGAATATAGGCGCTCGGTGTTTCATTCACTTGCACTATGTATCCATCAGCATCACCCGTACCCGGTTCTTCACGGTTCATTATTGAATTCAGTTCTTTATCCGGATCGCCCCACCACTCTCGAACTTCGGGTGTTGATAGCCAACGCAGCAACATTTTTGAATGCGAATCGGAGACAGGACGGAACTGGATGGGCAACGGCGTCACTGTGCCTCCTGATACGGTGGTAATCTGTTTTTAAGTGGGAAGTTTGGCAAGCGTCGCATGATGACGGCGCGCAGTTGCACCCACCATGTGCCGAGCGCGGTGATTGTTGCGCCCATAATTAGCAGCGTTACCGCGATGCTCCAGTCGTCGCCCGATCCTGTATCCAGCGCCCATGCCAGAATGATGCCGATATAGATGGTGCCTGCCGTTAAGAACGAGCGGCGGTCGATTACTAGGGCAACTATGGCGATCACGACGAGGGCCGCGGCGGCGAGGCCGTAACCCATTGTGCCATCGAGGTTCAGCAGCGACAGCGCGACTACGTTAACGATTGCGGGGGCTGCAAGGATGTGGAGCCAGAAGCCGCAGGCCGATAGGCGGGAAATCCGGTAAGGGTCGCGCAGGTCGAATAACATGCCACCCAAGAATGCGAGGATGCCGAAGATCAGCATGGTGTAGGCCATAGTTGGGTTTCGGCTGATGTCGAATATACCGTCTGCATTGCCGATAAAGGCGCTGGCAAATATGGATTCGGGGGCGGTTATTCCAGCGATGGAAAAGGCGATGCCTGCGCCAAACAGGCCGAACAGGAACATCGCGAATGGCACGCGTAACTTCCAGAAATAGGCCATCATCGCGATGGCCCCGATGATGGCGGTTGCGAGGAAGTCGTATCCGTTTGGGATGTCGGCTTCGAAGTCAAAGATCGAGAATACAGACAGACCGCCAACGGAGCCTGCAAAGACGATGGCCAGCGCGATGCTGGGCAATATCATACGACGTTTAAGGGTGAAATAATATGCAAGTGCGACGGTGATTGCGGCTGACAGCACCATCACGACCACAGGATTGCCCACCAGCATCGCGACGGCCATGAAGCCGCCGTAAAGGATGCCAAGGCCGACGGTCACGAAGATTTCCGAGAAACCTTTAAACAGCTCGAACGGTTCGTCTTCCGCACCCATGTTTTGACGGTACCCCAGGCGTTGGTTGGCGATGGTGATCATGCTGGCAGCTTGGCCTTCATCGATCACGCCAGCAGCAACACCTGCGCGGATATCGTCGGTCGAGAAATCAGCCATTTATGCTTTCCACGGTCATTTTACCGTTTGTGTAAACGCAAATCTCGGCAGCGATTTCCAGGGAACGGCGGGCGATCACCTCGGCGTCTTCCTCGAAGTCATACATCGCGCGACCAGCGGCCAATGCAAAATTGCCGCCTGAGCCGATGGCTGTTACGTCGTGTTCAGGTTCCAGAACGTCACCCGCGCCGGTGATTACGAACAAGTCTTTGCCGTCGGTTACAATCAACATTGCTTCAAGGTTTTTTAGATATTTATCGGTGCGCCAGTCTTTAGCCAACTCAACAGAGGCGCGGGCCAGTTGACCGGGCGACGCCTCGAGTTTGGCCTCAAGGCGTTCCAGCAACGTGAACGCATCCGCCGTAGAACCTGCGAACCCACAAACGACATCGAACCCACCCGGATTGATCCGGCGTACTTTTTTGGCAGTGCCTTTAATGATCGTCTGGCCAAGGCTGACCTGCCCGTCGCCAGCAATCACTACTTTGCCACCTTTGCGAACACCCACAATCGTGGTGCCGTGCCAGCCAGGGAATTTCTGATCGTTTTGCATGCCTGCCTCCATCATATCCGTTCAAACCTATATGGCGGCTAAGGGGCGGGCGCACAAGTATCTGCGGGAACGGATTGACTTGGCGGAAACTGCGTGGAAGATTTTACGCATGAAATCGGGAGGTAATTATGGGTAAATATACGTATTACGGGCACGATCTGAGCTACTTCTCACGCAAGCTTGAGAGCGCGCTGGTTTTCTATGGTGCGGATTTTGATCGGGTTCAGGTGGGCCTTGGCATACCAACCGAGGACGCCCGAAAACGCGCGGGTACACACGTGATACCCGTTCTGGAAACGCCTGAAGGCTGGGCGTTATGGGACACCACCCCGATTATGCGAATGCTGGATGCGCGGTTCTCAACAAAGATGTTTGCTTCTGGCGAACTTGGGTTGCTGATCCATATTATCGAAAATTTTCTAGATGAATGGCTGGGTCGCACGATGGTGCATTATCGCTGGCATTACCCTGAGTGTGCGGAATTTGCGGCGCCAATCATGGGGAATGGTGATGAGCAAGTCGCGAAGGGAATTGCCGCTTGGGGGTTGAAAGCCTGTCGGGCTACGGGGGTCGAGCCGCCGCATCAGCAGGCCATGGCGGAGGCGGAGTACGAGCGGATTCTGGTGGCTGTTGATGCTCAATTACAGCAAACGCGATACTTGATGGGCAGCGCGCCTTGCGCCGTCGATGCCGCTATTCTTGGCGGATTGCGAGCGCATACGATGGTTGATCCGGTGCCTAGTCGGCTGGTTGATAGATATCCGCGTGTGCGGGAGTGGGCGACTATTGGCGGTGGAGCTGATGCGTGGGATGGGTCTGGGGCGCTGGATGGCTCCACGAGATTCGCCAAGTTTATGCTGGAAGAAATGCAGCAAGCGTTTGTGCCATTTGCGTTTGCCAACCGGGCAGCGCTTGCGGCAGGTGAAAAAGTGTTCGCTGCGAATATTTACGACGAAGACGTCAGTTATTTGGCGCGGCCTTATCCAGAAAAAGCCTGTCAAATGGTGTCCGAGCATATCGCACAATTGGGTGCGGAGGAGTATGTTAGATCACTGGGATTGGAAGCGTTGTATTTGTGAAAAGCCGCGCACATGCGCGACCTTTCAGGTTTATTGCTTACTCGCCGAAGCCATAAGTTTCAGTGACGAAATCGAGGTCTTTGTCACCGCGACCTGACAAGTTCAGCAAGATCGACTTGCCCTGATGGTTCTTGGCTTCCCGCATAGCCCAAGCAATCGCGTGCGCAGTTTCAAGCGCTGGAATGATGCCCTCTTTCCGCGAAAGCGCGTAAAACGCCGCCAGTGCTTCTTTGTCATCGGCCGTTTCATAGTTCACGCGGCCAATTTTTTGCAGATGCGCGTGCTCGGGGCCGACGCCCGGATAATCGAGGCCGGAAGCAATGGTGTTCACTGGCGCAGGCTCGCCATCAGCGTCCAGCAACACTTTGGTCATGAAGCCGTGAATGGCACCGTCGACGCCGTAGGTCATGGTCGCGGCGTGATCGCCAAGGTTGGAAGACGTGCCCAGAGGCTCAACGCCAACAAGCTCAACGCTTTCATCGTCGATGAAGCCCGAGAAAATGCCCATAGCGTTAGAGCCACCACCGACACAAGCTGCAACGATGTCTGGCAGCCCACCAACCATTTCCGCGAACTGCTCCCGCGACTCGATGCCGACAATCGACTGGAAATCACGAACCATCATCGGGAACGGGTGGGGGCCAACGACCGAACCGATGCCAAATAGAGCGTGATCCGCCTGCGCGATATAGCTGCCAAACGCGCTGTCTACGGCTTCTTTCAGTGTTTTCGCGCCTTCGCCAACCGGAACAACCGTTGCGCCCAGAAGTTTCATACGGGTCACGTTCGGGGCTTCTTTTGCGATGTCGACTTCGCCCATGTGGATTTCGCATTCCATGCCGAAATACGCGGCCGCCGTTGCGAGCGCCACACCGTGCTGGCCAGCGCCAGTTTCAGCGATCAGCTTGGTTTTACCCATGTGCTTGGCCAGCAGTCCTTCGGCCATACAGTGGTTCAACTTGTGCGCGCCTGTGTGGTTAAGATCTTCGCGTTTAGCATAGATCTGTGCGCCGCCACACATGGCCGAAAGGTTTTTCAAATGTGAAATCGGCGTTGGACGACCCTGAAAATGCTTGCGAATGTATCTTAGTTCTTCAAGGAACTCGGGCGATTTTGACAGCTCTGCGTAAGCAGCGCGAATTTCAACGAAATGTGGCTCAAGCGGAGGCGGGAGCATTGCACCACCGTAGTCACCGAAAAATCCGTCTGCGTTTGGAGTGGTTTCAAGATATTTTGTCATTTTTTCCCTGTCCTTGAGTTTGTCCGATGTTCATTAACAAATAAGGAGGCAAATTTGGGCCGGAACATTGATATAACGCAAGCGAAAACACGAAAAAGGGCAGAGAATTAACTCTGCCCTTTCAAAACTTCGTTTAGATAACGCTTAAAGCGAGCGTTCGATCTCTTCTGTAGTGAAAATCTCGATCACGTCGTCTTCGCGGATATCTTCGTATTTCTCGAATGCCATACCACATTCTTGACCGGACTGAACCTCTTTGACTTCGTCTTTGTGACGTTTCAAGGTTTTCAGCGTGCCAGTGTGGATCACGACGTTATCACGCAACAAGCGAACGCCTGCAGCACGACGCGCAACGCCTTCGGTGACCAAACAACCAGCAATTTTACCTGCGCCAGTAATTTTGAACACTTCTTTGATCGTGGCATAACCGATGAAGGTTTCTTTGATCTCTGGCGAAAGTAGACCGGAGGCTGCTTTCTTCA
>JAGLUD010000035.1 GCA_023134935.1 Paracoccaceae bacterium
ACTCGGGTTTTAGCACTTTGGGTGGGGCGTTCGGGTCGGGCGGTAACAGTGCGTCTGTCACCCACCACTCCACGCTGTCACATCCGTCACCGGCGGGGGGTGGGGCTTGTTCTGTGCAATTGGTTGAACCGCGCGGACAGTTCAGGCGTACGTGGAAATGATACGTATGCCCCCACCATGGGCGGAGCTTTCGCAAATAGCGGCGTTGAGACGGGGAGGCATCCTCGCACATTTGCAGTTTGATCGCACCAGACACAAAAATACGAGCGACGGATTTATCTTTAAGCGCCGCCATCAGAATTTGGTGGTGCGCTGTTGTCCAGTTGCCGTTAACAGACTTCAGGTCTTTGGATACCACTGAACGAGACGACAGGTTCTCGCGTTCCCGCGCCGTCAGGTTCATGCGGGTGGGTGGTAACATCCAGATATCGGCATCTAACCCGATCTGATGGCTCGCGTGGCCTGTTAGCATCGGGCCGCCACGCGGCTGACTCATGTCACCGACATACAGGCCTTCCCAGCCCGCCCGCTCGGCGCTGCGGCTTAGGCGGTCGATAAAAGCGATGGTGTCAGGGTGCCCCCAGTTGCGGTTACGCGACAGGCGCATCGCTTGCCAGTTGGTGCCGGATTCCGGCAGTTGTTCTGCGCCCGCCAGACACCCTTTGGCGTAGGAGCCGTAAGATTGTGATGCTTGTGTGCTGGGTAAATCGACATGTCCGAATAATTCTTTCGCGATGGGGGCGGCCGAGGCGGTTGCCGCAGTAACCGCCCCCATCAATAGGATTATCCGAAACAGATATCGCATTT
This sequence comes from Paracoccaceae bacterium, assembly GCA_023134935.1. GTDB lineage: Bacteria > Pseudomonadota > Alphaproteobacteria > Rhodobacterales > Rhodobacteraceae > NORP23. Next base: position 808 of record JAGLUD010000035.1, read on the forward strand.
AGTCTGCGTTCGCGCCTTCCGGTTTTACCCAGATCAGCAGGACCAGCCCTATGATGAACAGGCCGATCAGCGGGGTCATCCCCAAACGCTGGCTGCCTGTCATCGTTGTCGCCATCAGGATGGCTGCCGGTGCAAGGAACGCGGTGGCTTTGCCGGACAGGGCGTATAGGCCGAAGGCTTCGGTCATGCGCTCTGGATTCGCTTGGCGGACCAGCATTGTGCGCGATGCGGCCTGAATTGCGCCGCCTGCGCCACCGATAATAGCGCCACAGATGTAGAACAAGATGTCTGGGGCTGAAGAACCCTCGGCGATTGGCTGGAACAGCACCATCTCGCGAGAGGTCGAGGCGATGGCGGAAACAACAAGAATAAGCGCAACGGCGCTGAATACGATCACGGGCTTCGGGCCGAATTTCTTGTCGGCATGTCCACCTGCCCAAGCGAAAATAGCGCCTGTGATTGCGGCGACAATACCAAACACACCGATCTGTGTAATCGACCAGTTCAGCACGCCAGATGCATAGATGCCGCCGAACGCGAACAGGCCGTTAAGCGCGTCGCGGTAGAACATTGACGACAGCAAATATGCGCTGAGGCTGGTTTGACCCGGTAGAGATTTCAGCGTGGCAATCAGGTCTGTGAAACCTTTGGACAGGAAGTCCTTTTGCAAAGGTTTCTTCTTAATGTCGGGTGTCCACAGGAAGAACGGCACCATGAAAACTACGTACCAGATTGCGGATAGCGGCCCTACGGAACGGGTGCCCTCGCGCATAACTGGGTCAAAGCCGAAGATTGGTGCTGTCCCGAGCAGGGTTACGCCCTCGTCGTTCTCAGCCAATAGCAACAGCATGATGAACAACGCAAAAACGCCACCCCAGTAACCGAACGCCCAGCCGGAGCCGGAAATACGTCCTAGGTCTTCATTCGGGCCAAGCTCGGGCAGCATGGCGTTGATGAAAATCGCAGCGAACTCTACGCCGATCAGGGCGATGCCGAACGACATCAGGATCAGGGTGATAGACGACATGTTTGGAACAGCCCACCAAAGGCCAAAGGAACCAACGGCGATCATCACGGAAAATACAAGTATCCATGGCTTTCGGGGGCCAGAATTATCAGCGATAGAACCCAGCATCGGGGCCAATACGGCGATGAATATGCCGGTGATCGTTAACATCATTGCCCATGCCTGTTGCCCCGCCAAGCTGTCACCAATGACGGCCGAGGTGAAGTATGGTGCGAAGATGAACGTAACCAGCAATGTGTGGAATGGCTGGCTGGCCCAGTCAAAAGACATCCAACCCCAGACACCTTTTTTCGATGCGTATTGTTTCATATTCCTGTCCCTTT
>JAGLUD010000350.1 GCA_023134935.1 Paracoccaceae bacterium
GCGGTCATACTGGCCGAAGACGGCATCGAGTTGGCCGGAACCATCAAACACCACACCGACATGGGGTTTGGCACGGTTCTGGTAATCGGCGACATCGAAGGTGTATCAGCAGGCGATGCCCACCTGTTCCCCGCACAACTAAACCGCCTCGAATATTCCATCAACGTGCTGAACAAGGTCATCAAAGCGTGCAGCGGTAAGTGGATTTATTACGCCTTCAACGCCGAATACCTTTACTTCCCATACTGTGAAACACGCACCATCAAAGACGCAGTAACCTTCATGGAAGAAGAGCGCCGCACTGCCGTTTTCACCTACGCCATCGACCTCTACCCCGAAAGTCTGACCGAACACGGCAACGGCGTGGACATCAGCACTGCCCATCTAGACCGCAACGGGTACTACGGACAGGATCAGTTCGTTGACGGCGAAGTAGTCGAACGCCAACCCGAAATCTTCGGTGGCCTGCGCTGGCGATACGAGGAACATATCCCGTGGGAAAAGCGCCGCGTCGACCGCATCAGCTTATTCAAAGCCACACCCGACCTAGAGATCCTCCCAGACCTGCGCCTGAACGACGTTGAGATGAACACCATCGCCTGCAAATGGCACAACAACATGACCATCGCCGTGATGTCCTTCCGCGTCGCCAAGGCCCTGATGCACAACCCCGGTTCCGCTGATGAAATCAACGGCTTTCACTGGGGCGGCAGCCGAAAATTCGAATGGAACTCCACCCAACTAATGGAACTGGGGTTCATGGAACCGGGGCAGTGGTTTTGAATAACCTTCGCCTAAATCTTTCCGCAGGAGGTGCCTCGGTTCTGGTCGCCGTCCTGTTGGTCGCCCTGAAACTCTGGGCATTGGGTGAAACCGGCTCCCTGTCGATCGCCGCCAGCCTAACGGACTCAGCACTTGATCTGATCGTGTCCCTAACCGGCCTACTAGCGATCTTCTACGCATCGATGCCCGCCGACGACGACCACGCCTTCGGCCACTCCTCAGCCGAGGACCTCGCCGCATTAGCCCAAGGCGTCCTCGTCACCGTTTCCGCCATAGTCATCGGCTGGTCCGCGATCGAGCGCTTACTATCCGACACCCCACCCCCCTTGGCCGCCGAGGGCGCAGGCATGATCGCCATGGGCATCTCCATCGCCCTCACCCTCGCGCTAATTCTATGGCAGCGCCGCGTGGTATCGAAAACCGGAAATCGCGTAGTGGCAGCCGACAGCCTGCACTACATCGCCGACCTCCTGCCAAACCTAGGCGCCATAGTCGCCCTAGCAGCCTCATCAGCCTTCGGCCTAGTCGCCGTCGATTCAGTCATCGCCCTCGCCGCCGCCGTCCTTCTCCTGTTCGGCGCATGGCGCATCGCCAAAGCCGCGTTTGACGCATTAATGGACCGCCGCGCCGACCCCGAAAGCATCGCCAAAGTCGAAGCTCTACTGGCCAATTGGCCCGGTATCCTAGGCTACCATGACCTAAAAACCCGCACCTCCGGCGACCGGATATTCGTACAAGTCCACATCGAGCTGGACGGAGGGCAAACACTGGAAAAAGCCCACGGCATAGGCGCAGGCCTAAAGCATGAAATCTTACGCGTCATGCCCAATGCGGACGTGTTGATCCACAAGGATCCGGCAGGCGATCCGCTGTCGCCTAATCGGACGACATAAATGCCCAGCATTTCGGTTGAGTTAGCTCTAAGGAAAAGGCGTGAATGGCCGCAATGCAGGCTGTTCGAACTTTGACTTAAATGCACTTATGGTCAGCGTGTTTTACCCAAGTTGTCTCGCCACTCAATGATTTTAGGAAGGAGAGAGGTTAGCTCCAGTTCTTTTCCATCGACCAAGATCGCCAGCAGATTGGAGCAGGTATAACCTTCCCATGGGGTAACCATATCGAGCATTTCAAGCGTACGAAGTGCTTGGCCTTTTAACGTTGCATTTTCGGCTGTGAATATGGTCCTAAACCACTCTTCTTGATGCTTCCAGTAGTTGGCCCCTACGTTGAGCGCATTGGCAAATGTTATATTTTCGTTCACGTTTGGCGGCATATCAAAAGCCTCGCCTTGATCAACTCGTTCTAGACTGTACGTCGATTTCAGATAGTGCTGAATTGCGACAAAACCGTTACCAATTATGTATTCCCCACTATCGCATAATCCGTCCGAGACGGGGTCCATAGGCTCTGCGATTGCAGCGTTAATTTTTATCAATTCGGAATCAAGCAGTTTGAGATATTTGCTCAAATCCCCAATGTGTAAATCTGTAACAGCCACAACGACTCCAAACCTTAACGATCAATGTATTAGACTAAATTAACCCCACGACGGACCCTCATCCCGTAGGGTGTGCGGTCCCCGCGCACCACCACCCTCAATCCAGCCCACGTCCCTTCAACAAAGCCTCAACCTTCGGCAAAGACCCGCGGAACGCCGTATACAACTCGGCGGCATCCTTGGACCCACCTGCCGTATAAATATGCTCCGCCAACCGCGCCGCCACCTCGGGATCAAATGGATCGCCGGTTTCCTTGAACGCCGCGAAAGCATCCTCGTCCATCACCTCGGACCACATGTAGGAATAGTATCCGCTGGAATA
>JAGLUD010000351.1 GCA_023134935.1 Paracoccaceae bacterium
TGTTGGCAACCTATCTAGAAACCAAAGCACCTGACACAACGGTGTTGCCTGTTATCAACGGGTTTGATCAGGGCGTGTCATTCTCGACTCCGTACGCGATTGGCGAATTTGTTGAACAGCTGAAAACGCTAAGCGATGATATCAGCGTTGACGGGCTTTGTCTGGACTTTCGGTGGGTGCAACCAACCGCTATCGCCGATTTGATCGAATTGTTGGAACACACGGGCAAAATGCTGGCCGAGCAGGACAAGCAAAGCTGCGTGGTGCTTCGACTTGGGGCCGATTACTGGCCGCTGCCCGAAGTGGAGGAGTTGGTAAACACCATCGTGTTCACCGGATTCCATCAACCGGACCGTGGTAGTTTTCCAAAACCGATTGCACCCCATGACATGTTCGCGGAGCTGGCGACCGATGCCCTAAGCCAAATTCGGGCATCAACAGCGGTGTTCGCGTTAGGGAATGTTGGGTATGACTGGGTTACCGGTGCATCGATTACCCAAGTCCACTTCAGCGAGGTCGCACGGCTTTCAGGGCTTCACGATGTTCCGATTTCATTTGATCCTATTTCGCTTAATTCCGCGCTTGCCTATGTAGACGGCGATGGACGGCGGCATCAAATATGGATCACGGATGCGGTGAACGCCCACAATCTGTTGCAAGTGCTATCCCCCTCGCCCATTGGCGGCGTTGCCGTCTGGCCTTTGGGGGGCGAAGACGCCGGTATTTGGCAGTTGCTTGATCCGCAGACATCAAACGTGCCGCTGGGCACATTATTGCGCGAGGTTTCAGCACAGGAGTATGTCGGGTACGAGGGGACCGGTGATTTCCTAACGGCCTTTGGCGAACCCAAGGCAGGAATTCGCACGTTGGAGGTGAACGCTGACACTGGGCTAATCATCAATCAAACGCATATAAGCCTGCCTTATGCCATCACGATCGCCCGTTGGGGCGCGGGCGGGCGTAACAGTATTGCGCTGACGTTTGATGACGGACCGGACAAAGACATGACTCCGGAAATTCTTGATATTTTGAAAGAGTATGACGTTCAAGCCGCCTTTTTCATCATCGGCGAAAATGCTTTGAAACACCCTGAAATCGTTCAACGTACACTGGATGAAGGGCACCTTCTAGGCGTCCACACCTTCACGCACCCCAACATTCGGATGATCAGCGAGCTAAGGTTATTGATCGAGGCCAACAGCACGCAGCGCCTGATTGCATCGATCACTGGTTACAACACCGTTTTGTTCCGTGCGCCTTTCGCCGAGGATTCCGAGCCGCAGAACAGTGACGAGGCCGCCCCTCTCGTGCAGTTAAGCGCGGCGGGATATATTACCGTTGGCACTCCGATTGATCCGCGCGACTGGGAAGGAAATGGCGTTGACGAAATCGTCGAAGGCGTCCGTCTGGAGGCTTTGGCGGGCGAGGGAAACACGGTGTTGCTGCATGACGCAGGCGGCAACCGTTCCGAGACCCTAGCCGCCCTGCCCCGCATCATTGAAATGCTACGCGCTGAGGGCTTCGAATTTGTATCGCTGGACGAGCTGATGGGCAACGACGCCATCGATTTGATGCCAGTGGCTGATGACCGGTTGGCGACGGTGCATACAGTCTCATTCTCTGTGATGAACTTAACCGGTGATGCCTTGGTCTGGATGTTTGTGATTGCTATTACGCTGGGCATCGCGCGTTCGGTCATCATCGTGGTTCTGGCTTATCTACGGCGACGGCCAAAATGGCTGGACGACGCGCCCAGTCCGCCCGTGACGGTGATTGTTCCGGCATACAACGAAGAAACGGTAGTTTTGCGAACTGTGGATTCGGTTCTGGCGTCTGACTATGCGAAAATGAAGGTTATCGTGGTCGATGACGGATCCACTGATAAAACGTTTGATGTAGTTAAGGCGGCGTACGGGACTGATCCGCGGGTCCGATTGGTTCGACAGGATAATCAGGGTAAAGCGCAAGCTTTAAACCACGGTTATTGGCTGGCTCATAGCGAGATCATTGTTGCCATTGATGCCGATACGATGATCCTGCCGGATGCGGTTTCCCGTCTGGTTCGCCATTTCGCCAATCCCAAAGTCGGGGCTGTGGCGGGCAACACCAAGGTTGGCAACCGGATGAATATGCTGACACGGCTTCAGGCGGTGGAATACATCACCTCGCAAAATCTGGATCGTCGGGCGTTTGAACGTTTCAACGCAATTTTGGTCGTTCCCGGCGCGATTGGCGCGTGGCGTAAGCCTGTGGTTGACACGGTCGGTGGGTATTCTTCTGAAACGCTGGCAGAGGATGCTGACCTGACGGTCGCGATCATCCGCGCCGGTTACCGCGTAACCTATGAGGCGGGCGCAATAGCGATGACCGAGGCCCCCGAAACTTTAAGCCAGCTGTTACGCCAACGGCTGCGTTGGTCCTTGGGAATCATGCAAACGGGGTGGAAACACAAACGCGCAATGCGCGAAGCCAACGGGATTGGTCTGGTCGCTATTCCAAACATCCTGCTGTTCGGAGTGATCCTGTCACTGTTCGCGCCCATCGCCGATTTTGTGTTCGTCACGGCATTGATCCGGCTGGTACGGGACTTCATACATCACCCAACGATGATCCCGGGGCTGTCGTCACCTGCAATCTTTATCGCCTATGCGGCATACCTTTTGTCCGACGTGTTTTTGTCAGCACTGGCATTATTTTTGGAGCCGAAAGAGGACAAACGGTTACTGTTCTGGGTGCCGTTCCAGCGGTTCTTCTATCGTCAACTATTGTATATTGCGGCACTTCGGTCTGTCTCGCGCGCCTTAACAGGCCGCCTGACAGGTTGGCAGAAACTTACGCGAACGGCGGATGTCAGCATCGTGACACCCGCCGCAAGATACGCGCATAGGGATGTGGAGTTGAAGCGCGTTAAACCCGCCGCAAAACCTTACCCAGAGAAAACCTGACACCCTGTTTCAGTTAACGGACCCGATACCACCGGATAATCACGGCCCGGATTCATAATGATGTTTTGAACCGAGGTGATCCGGCGTGCACATTGTGTTGCATCACCCGAACGGGATCTGGAGCCGTCAACATAGATGTCCAACCATGGCAGACCGTTACGTCCTGTATGGCATGGGCCATCCTGTGGACGGTGCCCGTCACCACATACATCCTCGACAATTACGTACTTACGCAAGCTGGGGATGTAGAACCGTGTACCGGCCTTGTAATCGAGCGTCTGGCGCTTGCCGATTATCACATGGCCCACGGCGATCGTGATCGGATCACTATAGGTGCCCCTGCCACCGGCCTTACGGTGGATAACAGGCTTGGAGATTTCAGCCGATCCCGGTGGTGTGTTGTCCCAATAGCTATACCCTGTCAGGTATATGTTAAACGACGTCTCGCCATTACGCGGTGACGACGTGGACTGCACCACAGAGGTGGCATTGTTGGTTTGAGACTTACTACTGGCGGACTGGGTTGTAGCGTCGCTACAGGCACTGGTTACAAGGGCGGCCAATGACAGGCCGATGAAGATCCTTGAGAATCGCATATTGAATTACCTTTTGGATTGCATATATATCTTTCGAAGCGTCCCAAATATTCCAATTTTGCCGCCCTCTTTGTGTTGGCGGGGCGATGTTTGATTCCGGTAATCATATACATGATCTGGTTTTCATGTAACCTTTTTATAACTTACGGCATATCTCCGCTCATCGTGATGATTGAAAACGGTTCCCATCTTTTTCTTCAACAGCTTGACCTAACCAAACTGGCTGGCTTAAATTCGGGTTACATTTCATAACCACGAGACCCCTCACATGGCCCTATCATTTCGTCACCAATCCATCCTTGACGTCGCACGAAGTATTGGTCGCGTGGCCGTGGATGATCTTGCGGAGCGGCTATCGGTTACCCCGCAAACTATTCGTCGCGATTTGAATGATCTATGTGACCAAGGGCACCTGACCCGCGTTCACGGCGGCGCTATCCTTGAATCAGGGGTAGCCAACTTGGCATATGATGCGCGTCGTTTGATGGCGGCTGACGAAAAGGAGATGATCGGGCGGTTGTGTGCCGATGCAATTCCCGATGACGCTTCGATTTTCATCAATATCGGCACCACAACCGAGGCCGTCGCCCGCGCTTTGCAAAACCGTCGCGATCTGATGGTGATTACCAATAATCTGAATGTTGCGAACATCCTTGCCTCTAATCCACACTGTGATGTGGTTGTGACGGGGGGAATGCTGCGGCGCTCGGATGGTGGGCTGGTCGGTGAATCCACAATTGATATGGTTGAACAGTTCCGCACCGATTACGCGGTGATCGGGGCGTCCGCGATCGACGAAGACGGGGCGTTGCTGGATTTCGACTATCGCGAAGTTCGGGTCGCACAAGCCATTATCAAGAACGCCCGCAAGACGTTCTTGGTGGCTGACAGCAGCAAACTAACGCGCTCCG
>JAGLUD010000352.1 GCA_023134935.1 Paracoccaceae bacterium
ATCTTCTTCGGCCTGACGATCTTCATGGTCTTCCCGTTCACACGGTTGGTTCACATGTTGTCGGTTCCTGTTCGCTACTTATGGCGTCCGGGCTACCAGATCGTTCGTACTCGTAAAGGTAAAAAGTCATGAACCCGCTTATGCCAGACGTTATCGTCAATGGCGAAACCATTCCCTCGGCAGCAATCGCTGCCGAGGCCCAGAACCACAATGCCCCGCAGGATAAACCCGGTTGGGCATGGAAAGCAGCCGCACGTGCAATGGTTATCCGCGCGTTGTTGTTGCAAGAAGCTGGCCGTCTTGGCTTGAAAGCCGATCCACAAATGCTGGAAGACGACAAGCAAGAGACCGAAGACGAGTCCCTGATCCGTGCGGTTCTTGAACAGCAGATGGAAATCCCTGCAATTTCCGCGACCGAGTGTCAGTTCATCTACGACTCCCGCAAGGAAATCTTCCGTTCGCCAAACTTGTTCCAACCCGCCCACATCCTTTTCGCGGTTAAACCCGAGGATTCGGGCGCCCGCGAGGTTGCCAAGAAGAACGCATCCGAGTTCATCAAGACCATCCGGAAGAACCCGAAAGCGTTTGCGGACATTGCCAAGAACAGCTCCGATTGCCCATCCAAAGATGCCGGCGGTACATTGGGCCAAGTTGGCACGGGTGATACGGTTCCTGAATTCGAAGCCGTTCTGGACATCCTCGCCGCTGGCGATTTGCATCCGGAACCAGTCGAAACACGTTTTGGCATTCACATCGTCCGCATGGATGAAAAAGCCGAAGGCCAGCAATTGCCTTTCGACTCTGTGAAACACCAGATCATGGAAAAGTTGGAGCAAGTCGCGTGGGCCAAAGCTGCGCAGAATTACACGCAAGGCTTGGTTAACGGCGCTGAGGTTGAAGGTATCGACCTAAGCAAGCCGATCGAAACAGTAGTTCAATAGCGCCCATTTGTTTCTTAAAAGCCGGGCTGGGGTTACCCCCAGCCCAACACCACTTTCCCGCTTGATCCTGACTTCATCGCGGCAAAGCCATCTTTAAAATCATCCACACCAAAACGATGCGTAATCACGGCGCTTACGTCCAAACCGTTTTGTAGCATGGCCAGCATTTTGTACCACGTCTCGAAAATCTCGCGGCCATAGACGCCCTTGATGGTGATTGATTTCAACACAATGCTAGACCAATCCACCGCGGATTTACCCGGCGGAATTCCCAACATTGCGATCCGTCCGCCCATGACCATCGCCCCGACCATTTGATCAAGTGCGATTTGGGAGCCACTCATTTCCAGCCCCACATCAAAACCTTCAACAATCCCTAATCCCGAGGCTACTTTCTTTAAGTCCGTAGTCGCCACATTCACCGCCGTTACATCAGCGACCTGCCCCGCCAAATCCAACCTATCCTGATTAATGTCTGTAATCACAACGTGCCGCGCCCCGATATGCTTGGCCACAGCCGCCGCCATTATTCCGATCGGTCCTGCGCCTGTTATCAGCACGTCCTCACCAATCAGGTCAAACGACAACGCGGTATGCACAGCGTTCCCTAACGGGTCCAGAATAGCGCCAATATCGTCGCTAATATCATCGGGCAAAGGCACCACATTAAATGCTGGGAGGCAGAGGTATTGGGCAAACGCGCCCGGTTCATTAACCCCGATCCCGCGTGTCTCAGGGTCCAAATGGAATTTTCCGGCGCGGCTAGCGCGGCTTTTCTTGCCAATCAAATGCCCCTCGCCCGAAACGCGCTGCCCGATAAACAAGTCGGTGACGTTTGCCCCCATCTCGACAATTTCACCGGCAAATTCGTGCCCCGTAATTAGCGGCACAGGCACGGTCTTTTGCGACCACTCATCCCAATTCCAGATATGGATATCCGTACCGCAAATCCCTGTCTTCTTAATCTTGATCAAAACATCATCTGCCCCGATCTCCGGCACAGGTTCATGTTGCATCCAAAGACCTTCTTCAGCTTTTGCCTTAACCAACGCCTTCATGCCATTAGGTCTATCGATCATTTGATTGCCCCCACAGATTTTCCGACTTTCTCAAACGCCGCTAATGCGAATTCCAGATCTTCACGACTAAGCGCCGCATTCATCTGCGTACGAATGCGTGCCAAACCCTTTGGCACTACGGGAAAGAAAAACCCCGCTACAAACACGCCCTCTTCAAACAACTGCGAGGCCATCTCCTGTGCCAGCTTGGCATCGCCTAGCATCACAGGAACGATAGGATGTTCGCCATCCAACAGATCAAACCCCAACGCTTCCAACCCCGAACGCCAGAAAACCGTGTTCTCGAACAGTTTGGCGCGCAGGTCATCACTTTCCTCGACCAGATCAAGGGCTT
>JAGLUD010000353.1 GCA_023134935.1 Paracoccaceae bacterium
TCCTGATCCTTGAAGCTGACACCACCGATAAGCAGCGCCATCGAAAGTTTCATATGTTTGGCGTAGGTTTCGAAGTTTTCAGCAACCTGTGCCGCCAATTCACGTGTCGGGCAAAGTACCAGCGAACGTGGCATACGCGCCCGTGCGCGGCCTTTGGCCAGCATTGTGATCATCGGCAGCGTAAAGGATGCAGTTTTACCTGTTCCTGTCTGTGCGATTCCCAAGACATCTCTGCCTTGAAGCGCATGAGGTATGGCCTCGGCCTGAATGGGGGTAGGGGTCGTATAGCCTGTATCGGCTACGGCTTGCAGTACTTTCGGGTCTAGCCCGAGATCATTAAAAGAAGTCATGTTTATCCGTCTGTTACGGCGATTAAAGTGGCCGCATAATTCAGCGCGGCGCGGGTAACCGTATTGTTACCCTTTCATAGGCATGCTCAATAAACCGGAATTTGATCGAGGTCAACGGAAGCTCTGAAAAAGGGGGTATATTCCGCGCAATTGCGACGTTATACGGCGTACAAACAAGGATTAAGGGATACTTATGTCTGACGAACTACCTAAAGCATATCGCGGAATGGCTTTTTTGAAAGTGACTTCGGTCAAACATTACACCGACAAGACCTTTAGTTTCACGTGTGAACGGCCGGATTCCTTCCGTTTTCGTTCAGGTGAGTTCGCTATGATCGGGTTGGAGAATGGCGATAAACCGTTGTTGCGGGCGTATTCGATTGCCTCGCCGAACTGGGCGGAGGAGTTGGAGTTCTACTCGATTAAAGTATCTGACGGGCCATTAACGTCGAAGTTACAACATCTGAAAGTTGGGGACGAGATCGTAATGCGGCCCAAACCGGTTGGCACTTTGGTGCACGATGCGCTGATTCCGGGTAAACGTCTGATAATGTTTTCTACAGGTACAGGCATTGCGCCGTTCGCAAGTACTATTCGTGATCCGGAAACCTACGAAAAGTTTGATGAAGTTATCCTGACGCAAACTTGCCGCGATGTTAATGAGCTGGATTACGGCAAAGCCCTGATTGCAGAAATTCATTCTGACGAACTTCTTAGTGAAGTTGTCGGTGATAAGCTGACGTATTTCCCAACGACGACCCGCGAAAAGAGCGAGCGGATGGGGCGAATGACGGATTGTCTTCTCAACGGTGTGTTCGAAGACGTGACCGGCGCCCCGCTGACGCCAGAAACAGACCGCGTGATGATTTGCGGATCTATGGCCATGCTTAAAGAACATAAACAGATTTGCGAAGATGCAGGGATGACCGAGGGATCAAACTCTGAACCCGGTCAGTTTGTTATCGAAAAAGCGTTTACTGATTAAGGCGAAGGGGTCAATCGGGTAATCCCGACGGCCCCACCGCGCGCCACTTCCGGATCTAGAGACATAGGGATGTATTCCCCGCGTCGCCACAGCGCGGCGAGATCATCGTAATGAGGCGAGAACAGGTGACCTGATTGCCCTGTAGCGATTATCATCACTGAACTGTCCAAATCTGAGAAGTCATAGACTGCCCTAAACCCGCTGCCATGAATATTGGTGAACGGCGCGCTACCAGTCCCACGTGTTGCGCCACGCAGCAACGTATTGTCGCCTCCGGGCGTTTCTTGACGGATGTTAGCGAACCACGAGACCACAGGAATTCGCCCAAGCACTTGGGCGGTATGTAATGCCTGATGCGCAGTGCCCCAACGCCAGCGGGTGGTATTCTTGCCATAGGTTTCTTCAAGACGCAGCAACGCCTCGTCTAAAGATACTTCGGCCATCTGCTCGCAGGTTTCGACTTTCGTGGTTTGTTGGATGTCACACCAAACGCCCGCACCGTTCTTATTGCGAAAGACAGCCTCGATGAAATCCGGTTTTACCCGCGTTAATTCACCTGAAAGGCTGCCAAGCTCATCAACGATCAATCGTCTTTGCAACGTTTGGATCCATGCGGCATAGATTAGGGGCTCGGGGTCATGCTCCCCCATCTCGCCGTTCCAGTTGGCAAGTAGCTCGAGGGCGTCTTGACGGCGGCGCGCGAATGTATCGGTGGCTGCAGGTTGACCTGTCCACCACAAGTCACGCGCAATAAGTGGAAGAAGAGTGCGGGCTGTTATCGAAATCGTGTCAGTCTGGATTTCAACGAAACTGCTAAGCGTATGAAATTCCCGCGCGTTTAACAGCGATGTTGCACGGGCAATTCGTTGCGTGTCGCCCCATTCATAGCTGAAGTGTAACGGGAAGGGGCGCTCGATCACCTTATTATTAGTGTTAACCACAATTCCGCTGTCAGGGTTTTTGAGATATGGATTGGTTTCGAACGGAAACACACCTTCCCAAACGCTGGTCCGGTCCCATCCTGGGGATGGCATCTGACCGCGTGTTGGATGGTCTGGATTTCGAGCCGGCATGCGACCACCAGACACCTGAACGATGTTATTCTTATCAGCCAGCGTGAAGTTATTGGATGGTGACACGATCTTGGCAATCTCGACAACTGCATCATCGACGTTGCGCTGGCGCATCAAATTCATCAACGCCTCAATAGACTGATCGTTCTCTTGCAGCGCGGTCCAAGACATTGTCGCAACGTGCCCCGTAGGCGTGATTGCGGCCACGTTCAAACGATGCGAAGGCAGCACCGGGCCATTCTGGCTCCATCTTAAGTGTCGGGAGACAGAGATTTCGTCTTTTATGCCGATCAACACATCACGCGTTTTAAACTGTGCGTATCCATCCTCGGTCAGGTATTCGTCCGAGTTCTGCGGGTTGAGCTTTTCAACAACAATGTCCTGATCGTCCAGATAACTTGCAGTGATACCCCAACCCAGCTCTGCGTTTCTGCCGATAAGGATGCCGGGGATGCCGGGAATCGTCCCGCCAATCGCGCCGCCATCGGAAAATTCAAGACGGGCGACCATCCAGTATCCGGGCGCATAAAGCGGCAGGTGCGGGTCGGTGGCCAGAAGGGTGCTGCCACTTGCTGACCGCGCGCCGAGGGCGGCCCATGCGTTGGATGCACCGGCTAGGCCAATCGGTTGTAATGGATCAAGGAAGAACGGGTCGGCAGCGGCGAACTGGGTTGGTGTGTCCGGGATCAGGCTGGCAAAGTCCGGAACGGCCATGACGGCATCGCCGCCCGTGTCCGGAAATATATCGGCGACACGTTCCTTTGGCAAAGCCAATGACAGGCGAGCGCGCAGTACCTCGCGGTTGGCGTGGTCGGATAATTGCAAGGCCATCAGTTTAACCAAGGCGATGGAGTCCGCTGGTTGCCAAGGTGCGATCTGGTTTGGGACGATGAAAAACTGCGGTGCGCCACGGCCCAATGCTTCGGTTGATACGGTGTTAATCCATGCGTTAACGCCTGCGGAATAGGCCTCCAACATCAGGATTGTCTCAGGCGTTTGATACGACACCGCATTTTGCGAGATGGTGTATAGATCAAGTGCGCGCATGTATTCGTCAACGGGCA
>JAGLUD010000354.1 GCA_023134935.1 Paracoccaceae bacterium
GGTGATGCCATCTTCAACCAGCATGTCCTCGAACCCTGGGGCTTGATTGTAGAAATGCTGGTTCTGTTCGGGGGTGCAAAACCCGAAAACGGGTTCGATGACGGCGCGGTTGTACCAAGAGCGGTCAAAAAACACCAACTCGCCTGCGCTGGGTAAATGCTGCACGTAACGTTGGAAGTACCACTGGCTGCTTTCGCGTGGTGTCGGTTTGGCAAGCGCAACTACACGAGCACCACGAGGGTTTAGATGTTCGCCGAAACGATAGATTGTACCGCCTTTGCCGGCGCCATCGCGCCCCTCGAAAACAATTGCGATGCGCTGGTTGGTTTCGATGATCCACGATTGCATTTTGACCAATTCGATCTGCAATGCCTCGTAAAGTGTGTCGTATTCATCGCGATCCATACGTTTCTTGTATGGAAAGTTGGGCGCGAGAACATCGCTTTTCTTGCCCTTCCTGACCGCCTTGCGAATATTTTTCGGCGCACCGGATTCGTAATATTTAGTGATCGCCCCATCAAATGGTTTGGTCATTTAGAATCGCCTTCCAGCATTTTACCGAGATCAATATTCGTTGTTTGATATATCTCGTTAATCCAGTTGCCATAAAGTAGATGCGCGTGACTGCGCCAGCGGTTTTCGGGCTGCTGGGCTGGATCATCGTTGGGGTAATAATTCTTGGGCACGTCGATAGCTTTCCCTTTATCCACGTCACGGTCATATTCTTCTTTAAGGGTGTTACTGTCGTATTCCAGATGGTTGAAAATATAGAGCGCGCGATGCTTAGTGTCTTCGATCAGACATGGCCCAACTTCGTCTGAATGCATCAGCGTTTCCAAGTTTGGCAAATCCACTAAATCTTCATCCCGCACTTCGGTCCAACGGCTAACGGGCACGCTGAAATCATCCGAGAACCCGCGAAGGTAATGCGAGGCGGGCGCAAGGTTCCGGTGTCGGAAACACCCGAACTGCTTTTCTGATGTCATATGCTTGGGCACGCCGTTCATATGATAAATCATCGCCATTCCCCCCCAGCAAACGCCGAAGGTGGACAGGACGTTGGTCTGGGTCCAGTTAAACACTTCCTGCATTTCATCCCAGTAAGAAACCTCTTCGAACGGGAGGTGCTCGATGGGGGCACCGGTGATGATCAGCCCGTCAAAGTTACGGTGCTTGATGTCCTGAAAGGCGTGGTAGAACGATTCCATATGCTTGGCGGAGGTGTTCTTGGCCACGTGCTCGGTCATGCGGATCAACGTCAATTCGATCTGGATCGGCGAGGCGGCGATAAGACGGGCGAACTGGGTCTCTGTTTGCTCTTTTTTGGGCATCAGGTTCAGCAGGCCGATTTGCAGGGGGCGGACCTCCTGACGGTTTGCTGTCTCTTCAGACATGATATTTACGCCTTCGGCGCGAAGAATGTCATAAGCGGGTAAGTCGGATGGAATACGAATGGGCATCAGGTGTTCCGGTCTATGGCTTTGGCGATCAATGCTGTGAAATCGGTAGCGGTGCGAATTGTTGCAACCTCGTTTGCTTCAACGGTCACGCCCCATTTTTCGGCGATGGCGGCGTAAAGCGGCAGGCGGTGTTCCAGTTGTTCGCGGTACCCCCAAAGGATAAATTCGTCAGGGTTGACTTCGGCTTCGGTTATGCCACGCTCCGACAGATATTGCGCCCATTTTGTGCGCAAGAATTCTTCATTGTAGTACATCGGTTTTGGCGCGGTAGCGAAACGGCGGACCAGTTCTTCGGTGTGGTTTCCGTTGCCCCGTATCCAGACGGGAAGAACGGCTGCGGACAGGGCTGTTAGAACGGGGTCGTTCGGGTCATCGGGGGTTGCCACCTCGCAGATGGAACCGGAGGTGTCGCAGATGAAGTGGGCACAGGTTTCTTGTGCCTTGTCCACGAACAGGGCTGTGTCGTTCAGGGATGCAATTTCGGCGGCGCGATGTTCGCGTTGGCGTTTAATGTATTCCTCAAACGGGATGCCGCCTTTGTCTGGATTACCCGGTTTCCCAAGATAATTCGACAATGGTGTGAGGTTTTCGAAGGTGACATCCGATGGGATATAGTGTGTGCCAATGCGGTAATCGACGTTGTAGTGGAACCACTCGCCACCGCTTTGAAGCATGTCGGACAGATAGGTTTTCCCAAGGCCGGACATACCAAGCAGCGCCACTTTTTTATGCGTGGCGTTGTTCCAGTCATTAGCGGTTTCGTAGATCATCATTAGGCCCTCGGTATATCGTTACCTTGGAATAGACGAGCTGCGCGCTGATGAAAAGGTCCGGCGTGCGAGTTTCCACAATCTGCCGTCTATCACTGCCAGCGCCATCGCAATGAGGGCGAAGCCTAGATACGACCTAAGCGGTAATTGTTCGGCAAGAACAAGGGCACCAAGGCTGACGGCGATAGGAGGCACAACGAGTGTTACCAGCAAGGTATTGCTGGCCCCAGCGGAGTTTAGAACGCGGAAATATAGTAGATAGGCGACTACGGTTGCGATTATTACGATGTAAATCAGGGACAGCCATGTTTGGCCGGTGTAGGCCCATGTGGGCCATCCGTCGAGCCATATGGTTATCGGGACCATCACCAGTGTTGAGCCCGTTAGCATGCCAGCCGACGAGACTGCGGGGCTGATACCTTTTAGGTGTTTTCTGGCCCAAACACCAGCGAGGGCGTAGAAAATGGTGGCTCCGATACAGGCGATTTGGCCTAGGCTGCGAAGGTCGAATGTTTGTAAGGACTGAAAGCCGATAACGGTGATCACGCCGGACATTCCTAAAGCCACACCCATTAGCTTTTGGGGCGTTAGGCGCTCGTCCTTTAGGAACAGGGCAGATATTAATGTGGCGAATACAACGGTTCCGGCGTTCAGGATGGATGTCAGGCCGGATTCAATCTGAGTTTGTCCGAAGTTTAGCAAGGTAAACGGGACGGCATTGTTCAAGATTCCCATGACGATTAACGCTGACCAGATCTTCCAGCCTTTCGGGATTTGTTGTCCGCGAAACAGGACATACCCCCACAGGACCACGGCGGCGAAGCCCACGCGCATCGTGACAAGAGAAAAGACCGGGATTTCTTTCAGTGCGAGCGCCACCGCCAGAAATACGCCACCCCATATTGCACCGAGGAGTAACATCTCTAACCATGCGCGACTGTTCATTTGTTGTTGTTTCATAGGCAATATCTAGCAGGGCTTCCGCGGATGGCCACCCGTTTCTTGCTTAAGCGTTTATGTCGAGGCCGCGGAGCACATCGTCAATTTCGACTTTTATCTTTAACCGTTCTTCGGGGGATAAAAACGCACCGAGCTCAACGGTGCGTTGGTTGCCTTCCAGCGTCAGATAGTTTTCCACATGTTTGTCTTGCAGCTTCACTTTTACCCAATAGGGGTTGGCGTGCCATCGATGGATTTCACCGGATGACTCGCGGCGTTCAACAGCGATAACGTCTGAGTAAATCCGTAATTCTTCGGTTAGTCGGCCGTCGCGGTAGCTTTGCAAAAAGAATAGGTACAGCGTGACCACAGGGACAATGGCGAACAGAAGCATCCAGAAATTGGACGTGGCCATAACCAGAGGAGTAATTCCTATACATGTGCCGACGACCACCAAGATCATTGTGTTGCGAAACCCGACTGCAGTAAGGGAGCGGTTGGGCCACAGGGTGATGTGGTAAACCGGTTTGTCTGTACGCTCGAACGGATCCGTATCTAGTCTCATGTGCTTTCCTGAAAATGAAAAAAAAGGCCGGAAATGAATCCGGCCTTTTTGAAATCTTAGATCGCGGGCTTAGTGACCCGATTTGTCCCACATATCCTGTGTAGGAAGTGTTTCGAACGTATGCTCTGGTGGAGGGTTTGAAAGTGTCCATTCCAGTGTTTCAGCATGCTCGCCCCAATACGCAGGCTCGGTTACTTTCTTGCCCCATTTCAGCGTGTAGAAAACAACACCGATGAAGAACAGGAACGAAGCAAACGTGATGAATGCGCCGATGGAGCTTACGTAGTTCCACTGTGCAAACTGCTCTGGATAGTCAATGTAGCGACGTGGCATACCCTGACGGCCCAGGAAGTGTTGCGGGAAGAACGTGATGTTCGCACCGATGAACATAGTCCAGAAGTGTAGCTTACCAGCCCATTCAGGGTACTGACGGCCAGACATCTTGCCAATCCAGTAATAGATACCGGCGAAGATACAGAACACAGCACCAAGGCTCATCACATAGTGGAAGTGCGCCACAACGTAGTATGTGTCGTGATATGCACGGTCAATCGCAGCCTGCGAAAGAACCACACCGGTAACACCACCGATTGTGAACAGGAACAAGAAGCCGAAAGCGAACAGCATCGGGGTTTCGAACGTGATAGACCCGCCCCACAACGTTGCGATCCAGCTGAAGATCTTAACACCTGTTGGCACAGCGATAACCATCGTTGCCAGCATGAAGTAGGACTGCTGTGTAGTCGACATACCAACGGTATACATGTGGTGCGCCCAAACTACGAAGCCCAGAACACCAATTGCAATCATCGCGTAAACCATCGGAAGGTA
>JAGLUD010000355.1 GCA_023134935.1 Paracoccaceae bacterium
TCTTGGTGCACGGAGGCACATCCGGTATTGGCACAACGGCGATTCAGTTGGCGAAAGCCATGGGTGCACGCGTGTTTGCGACAGCCGGTTCAGCCGAAAAATGCGCCAAATGTGTGGAGCTGGGCGCCGAACTGGCGATTAATTACAACGAGGAAGACTATGTCGAGGTGGTCAAGGCCGCCACAAACGGGCGCGGCGTTGACCTGATACTGGACATGGTCGGAGGCGCTTATATTGCACGCAATATCCGCGCGCTCGCGATGGATGGCAGGTTGGCGATGATCGCCTTCCTTGGCGGGCCTAAAGCCGAGATCAACTTTGCACAGATCATGACGAAACGGATTACGGTGACGGGCTCTACGTTGCGGCCGCGGTCCGTGCAAGACAAGGCGGTTATCGCCGAAGCGTTGCGTGAAATCGTTTGGCCGATGATCGAGGCGGGGCAGATTGCGCCGGTAATCGATTCCACCTTCCCACTTGATCAGGCTGCCGACGCGCATCGACGGATCGAGAGCTCGGGTCACATTGGAAAGATCGTACTAGAAGTCTAGCGAGCCTTTATCCGAACTTCTTCCGGCCAAAGCGGATGGCGGGGCGTTCAATCACGTACCAGGTAATGAACCCGAACAGCACCGAGCCGAGTATGGCCACCGTGCATACGCCAACGTATTGGAACACCGAAATTGTCTCGGTTTTGGCCGTGCCGATGAACGTGACAATGCCCAAATAGATGAACAATGGGTGAAACAAGTACATGGAGAAGCTGAAACGGGCGATGGGCTCCAGTAAGCGCAGCGAGAGTATACGCTTGAGGTTTGGCAATGTGTTTGAGTGCAGCAGACTGATCATCATGGCGATGGCGGCCGCGAACGCTACACGACCGAACAGAAGCTCAAAGTAAACGATTCCTTGAAGACTTTCAGTAAGGACAGTGAAAGGGTTGTGAACCAGTGGTAAGCATGCGCCGATCAAGATGAGTAGGACCAGAAAAGCCTTGGTTCCACCACCAATTTTCGACAGGTGGTCCGCGCGATTTAAGACCACCCATGCGCCAGCCATTCCAAACGTAAACTGGCTCAAACGAACAGGCATCGCGACATAAAGGTGTTTATAAAACAGCGTGATGTCGTCGTTTTGGCCCGCCATCTTTAGGTCAATCAAGGAATGTTCCGCCAACTGCGGATGGGTGGATAAGATCCAATAGCTCCACCCCACAGTAAGCAAACCAAATGCAGCGGACAGTATGGCCAGTGTTGTTCCGTTTCGCACAATCAGGATAAGAAGCGGGACAATCGCATAAAACTGTAGCTCCACTGACAGCGACCATGTCCATGGAATAATGATGTTGGAAGCATCTGTCCAAATATTGTACGCCAGCAAGTTGCCAAGCATTCGTAGTGTAATGCCGCTGTCGAAAGCCGCCAATAGCAAGGCAATAAGATAGAGCGGGTAAATCCGAAAAAAGCGGTGGGCGTAGAACCGTTTGACGCTTATGGATCCAGATTTCATACGCCTTTGGAATAGTTGCCATGACAGCAAGTAACCTGAAAGCACAAAGAATATGTCGACGCCGAGATCGCCGCGCCGGATGAATCCTAAAACCCATGGTAGTGAGTCGGAGAATTTTAGAAACGCTTCTGTCGTTGGTAGTACAAACTGCAGGAAATACCAGCTGTGGAAGCTAATCACCAGCAGGATGGCCAAGGCACGCAGCCCGTCGAGCTCTACCATTCGAAGGCTCGGGCCGGAAGTTTTTTCTGTGGCGGGGGTGGTCAATTTTTCATCCTGTTTAATTTGACTTAGCGCATCGGGGCCATGTCGGCCGAGTACTGACAATCGCGTATAACATCAGCGCCACAAATTCGGGGCTCTAAATCTTTAGTCAGGCAGATGCGCACTTCCTGGATCATGCCGCCCTTACAAGTGACGGTCAGGCCGTCAGGGGCGATGCTGTCGTTCACATCTAAAAAGGCGGCCTCGATCACGCCTGGAGGGAGGTGCAATTCGCGTGGAAGGGCGCGGAAAATTTCAGGGCGGGTGACGCTGGCATAGGCTTCGCGCGCGGTTTCGTAGTATTCGTCAGGGGATAACCCTGCACAACGCCCGTGTTTTTTCCACTGATACCACGCCAAACCGCTGGTCCCCATGATGTCGGCCATAGCCTCGGTCTGGCCGCGCGAGGGGTCGCGTTCTGACGTTCGGCAATAGGATGGCCAGCCGCTCTCATATTGCGGCCACAGCCCGTGGAGCGTGAAGCCGAATCCCTTATCGACGTCGCATTGCGGGGAATTGCGGTCGTCGCCTTCCAGCTCGCACCAACTCGGTGTCCAGCTAAGGGACATTACGTAGTAGTCAAAATCGCCCGCATGCTCGCCATCGGCAACGGCAGGGGTGGTAAAAACAAGAGCTAAACAAAAGGTCTTTAATAATCTAATCATCTGGCCTATATACACTTCAGAATTCCCCACGAAAACCTAAATAGCGCATCGCGCAGCCAAGTTTTCGGCAAGGGCACAAGTTTGTTTTAAGGAGACTAAAATGGCGCTTCCATTGATGGCCAAGGCAACTGCCGTTTGGCTGGTAGATAACACAACACTGGCGTTCACGCAGATTGCCGAATTTTGCGGCCTGCATGAGCTTGAAGTTAACGGCATCGCTGATGGCGAAGTTGCCGTGGGTGTAAAGGGGTTTGACCCGATTACAAATACGCAGCTGACGACCGAAGAAATTAAGCGGTGTGAAGCTGATCCAAAAGCTAAGCTTACGCTGATGCACAACCCTGCTGCTGAAGGCGAGCTTAAACGTAAGGGCCCACGGTATACACCGCTGTCCAAACGTCAGGACCGTCCGTCCGCGATTGCCTGGTTGGTGAAATTCCACCCTGAATTGACCGATGGTCAGATCAGCAAACTTGTTGGCACAACCAAACCGACGATTGTTGCAATTCGTGATCGTACACACTGGAACATCGGCAACGTCAATCCCGTTGATCCCGTTGCACTTGGTATGTGTAAACAAATCGAACTGGATACTGCCGTAGCCAAAGCCGTTAAGAAAATGGGTGGCGACGAGGTGATGTCTGACGACGAGCGCATGAAGCTGGTCTCGACAGAGCAGTCATTGCATATGCCTGACGAACCGCGCGTGCCTGCCAGCATGTCTGGTCTAGAGAATTTCACTCTGAGCGCGACAGAGGACGACGAGCCGAAGCTTGACGCTGACAGCTTGTTCAAAACACCTGTTGCGGATGCAGATGAAGACGAAGACGAAGACAAATAAGTAAAGAGCGCCCCGGCGGAATGTCGGGGCCTCCTTCAGCTTAGTGCGCGGGAATTGTGACCGTGTCGACCAAGCTGCGCCCACCATCTACCGCCAAGATCTGACCTGTGATGAAGTTCGCTTTGCTAGATGCGAGGAATACTGCTGCGTCTGCAGCTTCGTCCGCTTCGCCAATATAGCCGAGCGGGGTAGCGGCTTCGATAATGCCGTGAAGATCGGAGTCGTCCTTTAGGGATTTGCGCAGACTGGCGCTCATCAGGCTGCCCATGGCGATGCCGTTCACGCGGATACCGTGATCGGCAAAGGCCACGGCCAGAGAACGTGTTAGCTGGTCCAGCGCCGCTGTAGATACCGAATAGGCCATCAGTTCCGGCATTGTGCGGGTCGCGGCGATGGAGGAAAGGTTGACGATTGATCCAATAATCTCGTCTTTTTCGCGGTTCTTCGAATGCACGATCATCCGTTTCGCTACCGCCTGCGCGAGACGCAGATTGACGGTTACGTTCTGGTGCATAAGCTGTTCGAAAACCCCGTCCTTGTCCGTAAGCGGGTCGGACGGCAGAATTTGACGGCTGGCGTTAACCAGAATATCGATGCTGTCATACGCATCGATAGTCGCGGCCATCAGGTTATTAACAGTCAGTTTTTCTTGCAGGTTTCCGTGGTAAGCCATCGCTTTGCCCGCGCCATTTTGCAGGGCATCCACTTCAGCGGTTAAACGTTTTTCGTCCCTGTCAGCCAGCACAACGTTTGCTTCCAGTTCCACAAACCGACGCGCGATTGCCAGACCTACGCCATTGGCGGCGCCCGTAACGATGACGGTTTTTCCAGATACTGAGGAGTCCATTTATGCCTCGTGATTCCCTGCTGTTTGACACAGCAGATTAGGGGAAAGGGGGTAAAAATTCGAGATAAAACGTATCCGCTACGCCTGCCGCTTCAGTGGGCGACGGGCGCGGATGATTTTGAATGCGCGATCTTGCTCTAGGATTTCCCAGCTTTTGAAGTACATTTCCATTGCCGATTCATAAGGCAATTGGCGGTTTGCAACCATCAAGAACTGCCCCGACGGTTTCATAATCCGTGCCGCAGCAGCGATAAAGCTGACGCCGATTGCAGGGTCGGCAGTGCGACCCTGATGGAACGGCGGGTTGCAAATCACGGTGTGATAAGGCTCTGCCGGTTTGTCCATCGCGGTTACATCGGCCCAGTGGAATGCAGCGCGTTCGTCGGTGATGTTGACCTTCGAGGCTTCAAGGGCTGCATACTCCGCCTCGAACAGGTCAAGTGATGTTAGCCTTTCGCACTTCTCCAGCACGTTTTTCGCTAAATAGCCCCAGCCTGACCCGATGTCGGCAACAGCGCCTTTGATCGATTTGTCGAAGTAGGCAGTCAACATTTCAGAACCCACATCGATTTTTTCAGGACTGAACATGCCGGGTGCGGTTAGGTAACCGAACGCATTTTGTTTAGGCTGAACGGCTGCTTCCCATGCTTCGGGCGCAGCGGCATTCGGCGTTAACCAAAAAACTTTGCCGTGGGATTTCGACAGTACACCGTCAACTTCGTAAACTTTCTTCACGGCCTTTAGCATGCTGTCGATGCCATCAGTTTTATCGCCGCTAACTACAACCTGCCCGCCTGTCGAAACCATCCGGCAAGCGCGGGCGAAATTGGCCATGTTTTCAGCGCGACTACGCGTTAGGGCCAGCAGAACCATCGGAAACTCGCCAGAAGCTTCGGGAACGACTGTCAGATTTTCCAGCGTCAGACGGTCAGAAAACGGCTTGAAGCCTTGCTCGCAAACGATATGCGGGAAATCTGCGAAACCTTGCGGCAAGAAAGCCGGCGGACGGATATACAAAACCTCGCCACCTTCGGGAATGGTCACAAGTTCGTCGTCGAACGGCAGCAGAATACGGGCTGGGTCAGCCATGAGGGGCCTCCAAAATTAAGTGGTTCATTCTTTTTCCATCGTGCATTGCAGCGGATGCTGGTTGCGCTGGGCGTAGTCCATGACCTGCGTGACCTTTGTCTCGGCGATCTCGTGGGCGTAAACGCCAACCACGGCCAGACCTTTGGTGTGAACCGTCAACATGATCCCCTCCGCAGCGGTGGCGTTCAGACCGAAGAAGCGTTCCAGAATATGCACAACGAATTCCATCGGGGTGTAGTCGTCATTCATTAGCAACACTTTATAAAGCGGAGGCTTAGCCGTCGTGGGCTTAACCTTCGTTAAAGTGCCGGTGTCAAAGTCATCATCAGATGCCATTGTCGGTGCAATAGGTGTGTGGTTCATCTTCATTCCTGCGGTCTTTTGCTTGCAGAGTATATAAGCTACCCGCAGAAATAGAAAAGGGGGCAAACGCCCCCTAAATCCATTCACAAAGTCATAACGCCTGAATTAGACAGTGTAAGACTTCATTGTGTCGGTGGCTGCTTCAAGGCGCTCGCCGATTGGTGCAGTAACTTCTTTGGCAGTTGCCGAGAAGATTTCGTTCATTTTTGTTGCTTGTGCGACGAAGCCTTCAAACGCAGCCTGTGCGAATGCGGACTGCTTTTCGAAAAACTCAGGCGCTGTTTTAGCAGAGGCCAGATCTTTGGCAGCAGCAACGCCGTCCTCAAAAGATTTTTTCGAGTAAGAAGTGATTTCTTCGTTAATGCCTTCAGCAGCTTTCGTTGCCAATTCGGATGCTTTAGTAAGCGCGTCAACGTTCAACTGGCCGAATGCAGTTACGTCTTCGATGCCTTTAGGGGCAGTTGTTGCTTTAGCTTTTTTAGCTGTGGATGTCTTAGCAGTCATAATATTCTCCAATATAGTCGTCGGCGTTGGCCGGTGAATTTCTACCCTGCATATAGGAACGATGCTGCACTGCGTCAAGAGTATATTGTGCACTGCAATATATTTCATGTGGTAACCAAACTGATTCACTTTGGCAACACCTCGCGAGTAATTGAAAAATATGTGTTTTCTTGTCTGATAAACGCGTGCTAGAGTGCATAAAAATAAATACGACACCGGCAAACGGGTCGTGAGGCAGTAAATATATCGATCGGCAGATTTCGATGTTTAATCAGGTTTTACGGGGGTTATCCCTCGTGCTTTCCCTTGTATTGTGGGCCAGTATCGCTGGCGCAGCGCCCTATGCGGCGTTGGTTATGGACGCGCGTACAGGCGAAGTTTTGCATTCGCGCAACGCTGACACGCGCCTGCATCCAGCATCCCTTACTAAAATGATGACGCTTTATGTCGTGTTCCACGAGGTTGAATCCGGTCGGATGAGCCTCGATCAAATGAT
>JAGLUD010000356.1 GCA_023134935.1 Paracoccaceae bacterium
TCATAAGCCATGCACCTGCCGGTTCTGCCTCGATCCAGACGAACCAGATAAGGAAGCCGCCCAGTACTGCACCCCAGTTATTGCCGGACCCGCCAACGATAACCATCACCCAGATCAGGAACGTAAAGCGCAACGGGTTGTATGTGGTCGGTGTGAATTGCCCGTCCAGCGTGGTCAGCATCGCACCTGCAATACCCACAACTGCAGAGCCCAGAATGAACACCTGCAAATGGCGCCGTGTTACGTCTTTGCCCATCGCTTCGGCTGCGTCACGATTGTCACGAATGGCGCGCATCATGCGGCCCCACGGCGATTTCAACGCTTTTTCGGATAGCCACAGAATGGCCAGAAGGACAATGGCGAACAAAACGGAATAGGACAGTTTTACGAAGATGGAGCTGAAAGTGATGACGTTTGTGCCAAGTGTATCTGCCAGCGAAATAAACCAGTCGGTGTTTTGCAGCTCAATCTCGCGCGGCACGGGGCGATCAAGGCCCGCGACGTTTTTCACGCCGCGCGTCAACCAATCCTCGTTCTTCAGCACCGCGAGGATGATCTCTGCAATCCCCAATGTTGCAATC
Source organism: Paracoccaceae bacterium (assembly GCA_023134935.1). GTDB lineage: Bacteria > Pseudomonadota > Alphaproteobacteria > Rhodobacterales > Rhodobacteraceae > NORP23. Next base: position 582 of record JAGLUD010000356.1, read on the forward strand.
GCCAGATAATCAGACCGCAGCCCAAGCGCGATCTTACCAACCAGCCACGCAGCGCCAGCGGCGAACAATCCACCCACGCCCCATGATACGATGATTGGCAGACCCAACCCACCGAGGTAACCGGTTTTGGCAGGCTCGATCGCTTCGATGGCACTAACGGCAGGGTCGAATATCCCGCGTGTTATGAAAAAACCGGCAACGATGATCGCAAAACTGGCGAGGCTCCGCAGGCGCCCCGTTAACTTGCGCCGTGCATAAATCGTAGCTGCTATGGTCACCCCAAGCGATACAAACGCCAACCCGACGCCAAGCGCACCTGCGCCCCACGCTTCGGTTACGGGTGGCTTGGAAACCAGCACCGCCGCCACGCCGCCAAGGGCTGCGAAGCCCATGATGCCAACGTTGAACAGGCCCGCGTAACCCCACTGGATGTTAACACCCAGCGCCATAATAGCCGAGATCAGACACAGGTTAAAAATGGTTAATGCAACCGACCAGCTTTGGCCGAATCCGACGATAGCCAGCAGGCCGAACATGCCTGCGAACAAAAGGACATTGCGGTTAATACTCATAACACTTTCCCCTTGAATATACCTGTCGGCCTTATCAGCAACACCAGCACGAGGATCACGAAGGATACCGCGAACTTATAGTCGGTGGATAGAAGTTGTACCAAGCTGTCTGGCTCAAGATTTTCCGGCAACAGATAGCGCAGGAATTTCTTATAAGCGTAGGTGATCGTGACCTCGGAAAACGCCACAACGAAGCCGCCGGCAATCGCACCAAGCGGGTTGCCGATGCCCCCCACAATAGCTGCGGCAAAGATCGGCAACAGCAGTTGGAAATAGGTGAACGGCTTGAAGCTTTTGTCCAAACCATAAAGTGTACCGGCAATCGTCGCCAATGCGGCTGCGATAATCCATGTGATCATCACGACGCGTTCGGGCGAAATACCGGAAAGCAGCGCCAGATCCTCGTTATCCGAGAATGCACGCATCGCCTTACCAGTACGTGTCCGCTGCAAGAACCAGAACAGCGCGATCACAACAATAACCGCGATACCCAGCGTCAGGGCTTGGGAAACCTTAATTGTCAGCCCCTCGGCCATGCCAGTCGAGGCTTTGAATTCGCGCGCGCGTAAAATGAACCGTTCACCATCCGCAAAGCGTTGATCATTAGGCCCGATAATAAACCGCACAACGCCGTTCATCACAAACATAACGCCGACCGAGGCCATAACGAACACAATCGGTTGTGACTTTTGTTTTCGATAGAACCTGTAGACCAGCCGGTCCGTGGCCAACAGCATGCCCACCGTCGCCAGAATGCCGAATGGCAACGCTAGCAGCGCAGTCGGCAACGGATGGATGGATATACCCATCGACTGGAACCACCACGTCACAAGGATCACAACCATGGTCCCGAAGGCCATCGTGTCACCATGCGCGAAGTTGGAGAACCTTAGGATGCCGAACACCAGCGTCACCCCCAGCGCACCAAGCGCAAGCTGTGCGCCGTAGGCTGTGGCAGGGACCAAAACGAAGTTGGCGAAAAGGATCAGTGCGTTAAGAATATCAGTCATTATTAGCACTCTCCGATAGAAATTGACGCAGCCATAAGTGTTCGGTGGCGGCCATTAATTATCTCGCCCATCCACTCTTCAATAGTGACTTCTTGTCCAGTTAGAGCTGGGTTATTAGTTTTTAGTGTAGTTATGATGAAACTATCATATCCAATAAATTGAAGAAGCTTTGCGGCCCCGTTTTCAATCCACCAAACTGTTGCAGCTGTATGATCAACCCGCGTCGGCAAAAACTCGTCACCAGATCGCACCATTAATTCAGAATCATCTATTTCAAGCCACGATACACTTTCGTCCGATGGCTCACAGCCCACGCCAATAGTGCAAGTCTCAATTAACTTGCAAGCTCTGATGATGGTTTCCGCTTTAGCTGGAGCATAGGCGGTAAGCGAGAAAACGAGAATTAGTAAAAAGCGCATCTCTTAACCCCCCAAGAATGATTTGCGGACTTCGGGGTTCGCCAAAAGCGCCTCGCCGGTGTCTGTGAAACGGTTGCGGCCTTGCACCAGAACGTAACCTTTGTCGGCGATGTTCAGTGCTTGGCGTGCGTTTTGCTCGACCATCAGAATGGCAATGCCGGTGCGGGCGACCTCGATAATTCGGTCAAACAGCTCGTCCATGACGATGGGCGAGACCCCCGCCGTGGGCTCGTCCAGCATCAATACTTTAGGCTGGGTCATCAGCGCACGGCCAACGGCGACTTGTTGGCGTTGACCACCCGAAAGCTCACCTGCGTGTTGGTGGCGTTTTTCATGGAGGATCGGGAACAGTTCAAACACCTGCTCCATCGTGTTGGAAAAATCGTCGGTACGGATGTACGCACCCATTTCCAAATTCTCTTGCACGGTCATGCTTGTGAATACGTTGTTGTTCTGCGGCACAAATCCCATGCCTGCCTTCACGCGGTCCTGCGGGCTAAGGCCGGAAATATCCGTCCCATCCAACATCACACGACCGGTGTGAATGCTCAGCATTCCGAACACGGCCTTCATCGCTGTTGATTTACCGGCGCCATTAGGGCCAACAATCACAGCAATCTCGCCTTTATCGACGGCAATCGTACAGTCGTGCAGAATATCCGCGCCGCCGTAACCGCCAGTCATATTTTCACCACTCAGGAAACTCATTTTGCGGCCTCCTTCACGGTTTTATTCTTCAAGCCAGTACCAAGATACGCCTCGATAACCGCCTCGTTGTTTTTAACTTCGTCAATTGTGCCTTCAGCCAACACCTGCCCCTCGGCCATACAAATGACGGGGTCGCATAGGCGGCTGATGAAGTCCATGTCGTGTTCGATCATGCAGAAGGTGTAGCCACGTTCCTTATTCAAACGGATAATCGCGTCGCCAATGGTGTTCAACAGCGTGCGGTTAACGCCCGCGCCAACC
>JAGLUD010000357.1 GCA_023134935.1 Paracoccaceae bacterium
CAAGGAATGCGCTGACCAAGGCGGGCTCGCTGAAGTTCAATATTTGGGCGAGGGCCTCCAAATTCTAGGCGACACCGACGAGCGCGGGCTTGGAGTTGGTGCCTATTTCCTCAAAGGAAAAAACAGGGTTTCGGATGCCTTTCGACATCAGGACTGTTTGCACGAACCGCCGGCGACGGGTGGAAGTGACGACAGCGGGATACCGTCCGTTTCCGCTGGCTTTGCCAATTTTTTCTGCGACCGAGGATGCCAAACGATTGAAGTCGTCTGGTGGTAGCGCCACGTCGATAGCACCGTTCTCCCCTTCTAGCTGGTGCTTTTGAAACAGCTCTTCCCAATCGGGGGAAAGCTGAATCAGGGGGAGGGCGCCGTCTTTTTCCTGCAACTCAGAGACAATCTGAAAACCGAGGCGATGACGGACATGTTCGGTAATCGTCTCCACACCTTTCAGGTAGCCCTGCACCTCGGCAATCGATTCAAGGATTAGGGGGAGGTTGCGGACCGATACACGTTCCTCCAACAGTAAGCGCAAGACGGCATGCAGGATGTCGATCGGGACCTTGTCGGGCACCAGTTCATCCAGAACGCGCCGGTTTGCTTCTGCCCGTGCGGGGTCAGAAACGGTAACGAATTCGTCCAAAAGCTTCCGCAAGGTTCTGCGTGAAAACAGGCGTGCGAAGTTTTGTTTCAGAACTTCCAGCAGGTGTGTCGCGACGACCTCCGTCGGGGTGACGACCGATAGACCCAAGAGCGCGGCTTCTTCTTGTTGTGAGGGTTCGATCCATCTTGCAGGGGCCCCGTAAACGGGTTCTTTGACGTCACGGCCATCGGGTGGCGGCATCGATGGGTCATTAAGCAAAACTAATACTTTATCAGTGTCGATGGCCGACTTGGCGACCTCCACTCCCTGGATAAGGATACGGTATTCGCCATGGGCCAGCATAGGGGAATCCGTCAGACGAATTTCCGGAATAATCAAGCCGTAAGTCGACGCAATATGGTTTCGCATGTTGACGATGCGGGTATCAAGACCGGTGGCTGGATCCATGACGGTTTGGACGATGTCTGAAGCAAATTCGATATGGATTTCATCGAGATCCAACATATCACCCAACGACTTCTGCGGGGTGGTGCTGGCAGGAACAATTTCTGCCTGTGCCGCTATCGCCAACGCTGCCTGCTTTTTGCGGTTCGACAACCATGCGGAACCTCCGAGCGCCATCGCGCCAACCATAAATGGCGTGAACGGCAGACCGGGGATCAAGGCGAATAGAGCCAGCATTCCGGCGACGGTTGCAAGGGCTGCGGGGTGTCCGCCAAGTTGGCCCATTAACGCCTTATCGGTAGACCCGTGCGCGCCGCCCTTGGACAGCAACAAGGCCGAAGCGATGGAGATGATTACGGACGGGATTTGGCTAACTAATCCGTCGCCAATCGTCAGAATGGAGTAGGATTCAAGAGCCTCGCCTATGGGCATGTCGTGCATAATTAACCCGATGGCCAACCCCATGACGAGGTTCATAATCGTGATCAACAAGCCTGCGATTGCATCGCCTTTCACGAATTTCGATGCACCGTCTAGGGATCCGAAAAACGTAGTTTCCTCTTGTTCGATCCGGCGGCGTTCCTTGGCCTGATCGTGCGTAATTGCGCCTGCGGCCATGTCGCTGTCGATGGCGAGTTGCTTGCCGGGCATCCCGTCCAACGCGAACCTCGCGCCGACCTCTGCCATGCGCCCAGCACCCTTTGTTATAACAATAAAATTAACAATCAGCAGCACGCTGAACACGACCAGACCCATGAATACCGAACCACCCATGATGAACATCGCGAAGCCGTGTATTACCTCGCCCGCCGCTTTTGGGCCGGTGTGCCCTTGGCCGATAATCAACTTCGTAGACGACACATTCAGCGACAATCGTAGCATTAAGCTGGCGAGCAAGATGGTAGGAAATGAGGAGAAATCCAGCGGTCGGTCGATGAAAATCGTGATGGTGAAAATCAGAATGGCTAATGCAAAACTTGCAGCCAAACCGAGGTCCAAAATCCATGCGGGCATCGGTAGGACCATCATGACGATGATGGCCA
>JAGLUD010000358.1 GCA_023134935.1 Paracoccaceae bacterium
CCCCTTTTTACTCTGCGATTGACACAAGTCATCCGCTACTCCAGATTAAGGGTCTGGCAATTCATTCCCTGTTAATCTGAAAGGCTTCCATGTTCCCCAACTATATTTCCCTGTTAATATCCAGCAGAGAAATACTCGCAATCAATTGTTATTTAAGAGGGAACTCCGCACAAGATCGTGAATCCGCATCAAAACACCCAGGTTTCATCGGTTTTCCCCGTATTTTCCCTGCTAACAGGGAATTCTCCAACTCAAATGCCCGATAATACTTCACCCCAACCGCTCAGCAATCCTCAATTCACCAACCCAACCTCAATGCAGCGTGGCAAACGGAAACTTTAAACCAACGTTCAGCGTTTCAGGATGCATTCCACCCGCCTGCAAGGTCTCGATGTGGCCTGCGCCAAGTGTTAGGCTTACAGTTTCACCAAGGCGATAATCGAGCTCGAGTTTGTAGCCACCAAGCAGGCCGCCGCGTGTGTCCACACCAGCACCACCTGCTGCACCAAGCAGAACCTCGCCTGACAACAACAGACGTTCGGAGATCGGATGTTGATATCCAATACCAAACATCCCGATTTGAAAACCGCCGGCGTCTCCGATTATCGCAGTGTAAGCGTGGCCGGTCATATACAGGTTTTCAAGCAGAAACACATCAATATCGACATTGATCATTGTTGGAACATCATTGCTGGCGCCCCCCGGTTTGCGGAAATCGTCACTGATACCTAACTGCGTAAGACCAGTGCTGACCTGCCAGCGGACCATATCTGGTGCGGTTCCGCGGCCTGCCCCAGACCCAAACGGCATGGAGGCTTTAACGGTGGGCGTAAAAGCCAAGAAGTCTCCGTTAAACGATGACAGTGCGCCTACCCCAAGTTCCAGTTCCAGATTATTGATGGCATCAACACGCACACCGGCATTGGCCGATACAATCAGACCTCCGCCCGTATCAACCGCACCACCGCCGCCGATACCGGCGCCAAAGTCCACGAAGAATTCAAACGGGGATACATCCCATAGGTAGCGCTTCCCCAAGATCCAATCGGCATATCCCTCAGCGTCGCCAGCGACCACACCGCTAGCTTGAATGAAGACTTCGCTCCGGTCGTCTGTGGCAAAAGGGATTTCAGCACCGATCAGATACATCGTTTCCAGATCACTGCCGCCACGTTTTTGGCTATCGATCGGAATGTAGCTTCGCACAATAGGTGTCAGAGCTATGACTTTTGTGGCGCCGCTCAAAGCGTGCCCGCTTGCGGAATGGCCACCAACCAGTTCCAAATCTAATGGTCGTGTCAACGTCAGCGCAAAGCTGGGTGTGGATATGTCGGAACCCGTGACTGACACCCACGATGCGCCCGCACCTATGCGGTATTCGCCAAGGTCATATCCAGCATGGATTTGCGGGCGAAGCATCAAGCCATCGCCGGACACCTGCGAAGCCCCTCCTCCTCCACCGATAAAAATACTTGCGTCCCAGAACAACGAGTCTGTGATGGGCATAGTTTTGCCCAGTTCCCAACCACCGACAAACAGCCCTCCACCTGCCCCGAGCGCTGCGGAGTAGATGCTCGCACCGCCGTAATACCCCTGTTCAGATTTGTAAAAGACAGACATCCCGTTCAGACCCGTAATCGCCGATTGCTCCAGCTGCAGGTAATCCAACCCAAGCCTGAACTCCAGTTGCGGTCGGTCAGCTAATGCTGGTGCGGTCATCATTACCAACGCAAGTGCGGTGAGGTAGTGTTTCATCGGTATCCTCGCAAACGAAAGCCGAATTATTATCAGGTTTGCCGCGCGACGCTATCTAAATTTAGCGAAAATGCGAAAATTTCTCAATTTGATGGTTTTTCCACCACATGGCCGCGTTGCCGCGACAACTCCGTAAATCGCTCGAATAATTGACCGCGAACAAGGAACCTCGATCAGTTTCGGGCTTAATGGAAGAATATTACGAACATATAATTCGGTTTTTGAGCAAGCGTGAGTTGATTAAATGAAACTCCTACCAAGTTCTGCAGCGATACTTTGTCTTTTATTTGCAACAACGGCCAAAGCCGGTGATGCAGTGCTTGGCGCCGAAACGGCATTCGAGAGCTACTACGGAACCGTCGAGAAGTGCGTTCGTATTTTGCCGGTGCCCGGTGGCGAATACGACAAAGGCGACATCAAAGAGGAAACAGAGCTTTGCGAACTGGATTTCTATTCCCACGAACTCGTGTTATGCCCGAAGATCTGGTCCACAAGTGCCGCAGTTGTCGTTTACGATATCTCGTCCGGACAGTTTGAAGGCGAGAGGCGCTCTTTTCAGGAATTGGTCTGCGCAGGCGGTATCGTCGCCTGATATGTTGCCGAAGACGTTCTAGGAAAACTCAAGTTTACGATGAACCAGGAATCAACGTCGGGCGTGTTTTCCACTTCGTCGCTGCTTTACTATCATTTGTCGCGCTCGCTAGCGATGTCCCTCTTAACGAAGCGGTCACGCTTGGCATTCTTGGTGGAACGATTGGGCTTACAGAAGAACACAAACTAGCTGCAGTTTTGTCCCCTCAACAGGTCGCTTTTTCAATGCGCGACCTTTCGGAAATACTGCTGATGGATTTCATAATGACCCCGCAAGATCGGCTGGGTAACATTGACTTTAATGCCTATTACTATTGGACCAACAACGGGTTTGTTGCGCGCGAAACTGTAAAAGGAAGTGAACTAGGCGACGGAGAGGTTCCCGAAGACGCCGTTCTAATTCTCAGAGCCGAGCTGAACGATAACGACACGGGCGGTCGCTATGAATACGACAACCTCACGATGCTGGCCGGTGTTCTGGAGCAACTCCGCCATTTTGACCCGAAAACCTATCGCCTGCTTATGAAGCTGAATGCAGACCTCCAGTCAGAAGGACCGATCCATGCGTGGATGTCCAACAGTCTGGGGCTTCGCACCTCCAAAGTGCAGCAGATCGTTGATAATACAGCGCTTGCAGCAGGCATTCTTCAATCCACCTGCGAAACCGGCGCTTTGCGGTTTGATCTCGACCCCAAGCAGTTTTTTGCGAATGGATACGCGAGCGAAGACGTGCAGCCGTGCACCTTCAATTAGAGCTTCCACATCGTTTAATGGACCATACATATGTGATGTCAGACCGCAGTCGAAATTCAAAACCACCGATCCTCGCGCATTGCGCGAAGGTTGACACTGCTTCACCAAAGGTGGAAAATTAAGTGATCTGTATATAACTAATAATAAGGCGTTTTTTCGTGCAACAAACAAATAATTCGGCTTCATCGAATGCAACGGCGGACACCGCCCATCGCCTGCATGGCACGCTGTCGGATTTACGTGCCGCGATGGTTCGTGATGCGGACCAGATACTGACCGAATAGCACCCGGGCCTAACGCGCAAGGAATTTCTGCCGTCGGTTGAAAATCTGGCCGATTACCTCGCTTTTCGCAAACACGACCTTCGGGACATTCAATCAGACCTCACTACCCTTGGGTTATCTTCGCTTGGACGAAATGAGTCACACGTGCGTGCCTCGCTTGATGCTGTCATCAGCTCTCTCGCCACGATTTCCAGAGATGTCGAACAGCCTTACCCAAGCGCTACAGCGTTCTCTGATGGGCCGGGCTACATTAACAACCTTGTTGCCAAGGGTGCCGACTGCTTACGGATCAATTGCGCACACGACTCCAAAGAAGTCTGGACGGAAATGATCGCCTATATTCGTGCGGCAGAAGCCGAGTTTGGGCGCAAAATTCGACTTGAGATGGATTTGATCGGGCAAAAACTTCGCGTTGAACAAATCAGCACCAATGAAAGAGTTCGCCTAAAGCAGCACGACCAGTTTTTCCTGACAAAGACGTTGGAAGATTGGAGCGGCACACTTCCCGCAGCTACAGTTTCGCACCCTCAGTTAATCGACAAGCTCGTCCCTGGCGATACCATCTGGATCGATGACGGTAGGTATCTGACTGAAGGCCTCGATTTCCTCAGCCACGTCCTGCTTCGAATGGAGCGACATCAAACAAAGAAAACTGCGCGGCTAAGTCCACTTATGTCGTGGCAGGACACTCAAAAACTTTAGAGACACGTTAACCCACGCTGTCCGCACTCGGGCAGAGGTGCTTTTATAACTTAATGCGGCCTATATTCTGGCCAAACTTTGCAAGAGGGCAGTATGCATACTTTTTCTTCGCGTTCTCAAACCCAAACGCGCAATCCGGCCCGCATCGCGCTGGGATTCACGCTGGCCTTCCTTGCGTCTACACCCGCGTTTGCGCAAGTGGGCCTCGTTCCAAATGGCGCTGACCTGCTATCACCCGGCTACGGCGAACTTCCCGATTTCGGAAGCGGCCTGCACGAACTGGACCGGTTGGGCCTGCTGGGCCTGTTCGCCCTCGAAACCTTATTAACGCTGGCCCTAGCCGCCGCCATCGCGTTTCACCCCGTGCGCCGTCGCGCTCACAGGGATATCACAGACCTCGTCCTGCCCCGCCTGTTCTTGCTGTATAGCTTGATCGGGATGGCCATCGGGTTCTTGGTTGTTCAACACGGGTATTACATTGGTTTCGTTATATTCGGTATCGGCGGCCTGTTACGGTTCCGCTCCTATATCGACGGATCTTCCAACACAGTCGAGGCGATCCTTGTGACACTGCTGGGGCTATGTATCGGCCTGAATTTGCCGATCATGGCGTTACTAATAACCATCGGTGCATGGATCGTGATCTACGCCACTGGCAGAACCGATGGATACGAGATCAAACTGACCTGCACCACTTCAGCGGTACTTGCCGATCAACTCGATCTTCTAGCCGCACATATCGAGCGGTTGGACTGGCATCTCGTATCAATCAAACGCCCTTTCGAGAAGCCCTCGGCGACGGTGGTGTTTCAGGCACAAAGTACAGAAGGCCTGCTCGCCGTCGAGCGCGAACTGTCAAAGGTGTTGGATGCTGACCTGGTGAAATGGAAGCTGAGAACCTAGTTCCGATGCTGAGGCACCACAATACATAACCTGACTGTTTGGTAAACTTCTCAAACTGGCGTAAGCTACTCTCATATTACCTATGGTCGTGCTTTCTCGCGATTCTATCAGATGATTGAAAAGCTGAATAACGCGCGAGATCACAAGATCGGCATGGCCCATTTCAACAGAGAGGATCACCATGACTATCCGTTTTTCACGTCGTCAATTTCTCGCCAGCACCGCTGCGACAGGTGCTTTCGTAACGCTACACCCATTCTCGGCAATCGCGGCAACTAATCAGGCGCACCTCCGCATTCTTTCCACGACAGACTTGCACGTCCATGTGCACCCTTACGATTATTACGCCGACAAGCCGATTGACACGGTCGGGCTATCCCGCACCGCTACGATAATCGAGGAGGTTCGGGCGGAATCCACCAACTCGATTCTGGTTGATAACGGTGATTTCCTTCAGGGCAACCCAATGGGCGATTATATCGCATACGAGCGCGGCATGAGCGATGGTGATCTGCATCCTGTCGTGCAAGCAATGAACGTGCTCGGGTACGACTGTGGCACGCTCGGCAATCACGAGTTCAACTACGGTGTGCCGTTTATGGACAAGGTTGTGCAGGGCGCGGACTTCCCGATTGTGTGTTCAAATTTCGCTAACAAGCTGGGTGCTGATGGACGCGCCGATGATCTGTTCTACAAACCATACGTGCTGCTTGATCGCGAGCTGACCGATGGGTCCGGCGAAAAGCATACAATCAAGATCGGCTTGATAGGGTTCCTTCCACCACAAATCATGAATTGGGACCAACGCCATCTCGCGGGCAAATATGATGCACGCGATATTCTTCAAGCTGCCAAAGCATGGGTGCCTGAAATGCAGGAGGCTGGTGCAGACATTATCATCGCCCTCTCACACTCCGGCATCTCAACTGAACCGAGCGTCGAGGGTCAGGCGAACGCCGCACTTTATCTGGCAGGCGTGGACGGGATTGACGCACTGGTCACTGGACACTCGCATCTGGTGTTCCCGTCGGCGGCATATGAGACCGGAAACGGGATCGATGTCGAGGCCGGAACCCTGCAAGGCAAACCTACCACGATGGGTGGTTTCTGGGGTTCGCACATGGGTCTTATCGACTTGATGCTGGAACATGACGCCGGCGAATGGCGCGTAGTAACATCGGAATCCTCCACTCGCGGAATTTACGAGCGTGTCGATCGCAATAACATCCCGTTGGTCGAAGATTTCCAACCAGTTCTGGCCGCCACGCAGAAAGAACACGATGCAACGCTCGAATACATCCGCCGTGCCGTTGGCATGACCGACGCACCGCTTCATTCGTATTTCGCATTAGTGGCAGATGACCCATCCGTGCAGATCGTTAGCCAAGCGCAGACCTGGTACATCGAACAGATGATGCAAGGTTCCGAATGGGAAGGCCTGCCGATCCTGTCGGCTGCAGCTCCCTTCAAGGCCGGTGGCCGTGGTGGTCCTGAGTATTACACCGACGTTAAGGTCGGCCCTGTGGCGATCAAAAACGTGTCGGATCTTTACTTGTATCCCAACACCGTGCGGGCCGTTCTAATTGACGGTGCGACGGTGAAAGATTGGCTTGAACGTTCTGCCTCGATCTTCAACCAGATCACGGCGGGCGGACAGGATCAGGTGCTTCTGAACCCTGATATGCCATCCTATAACTTCGACGTTATGGATGGGGTGACCTATCAGATTGACCTGACAGAACCACCGAAGTTCAACCGCTCTGGTGAGGTCATCAATGAAGGCTCCAACCGGATCGTGAACCTGCAATTTAACGGCGCAGCGATTGATCCGACGCAGATGTTTGTCGTGGCGACCAATAACTACCGCGCAGGCGGCGGCGGCAGCTTCCCGGGTGCGAATGCCGATACAATCATCTTTGAAGGTCCAGATACCAACCGCGACGTGATCGTGCGCTACATCGTTGATCAAGGCACCGTTAACCCCAAAGCCGACGCCAACTGGACCTTCGCACCGGTCGCCAACACCAGCGTGATATTCGAGACCGGCCCAGCTGGTGTAGGATATGCCAACGCTGTCGAGGGCGTGAATATCGAACCCGCAGGTGACGGCGCAGACGGCTTCGCGCTGTACCGTATCGGGCTGTAAAATCCCTATGCCGTCAAAGGCATAACTGCTACGCTTATCGCGGCCCTCCAATCGGGGGCCGCGATTGTATGAGGCGCAGATGAAGACGAAACGAAAGCTAAGCGATTTTGGCAAGCTAACGCAGGCCGAGCAGCGGATTGTTGACGAAATTGATAGCGGTCAGGTTATTAAGCTTGGCGATGGCAAGCTGCCGCCGGAAAACGCCGGTGATGACCGAAAAGCCCGTGCCGAATTGATCCGATACCTCGCGATTGGCGGCTGTGACGCCTGTAAGACCCACGAAAAAGGGCTGCGAATTTGGGGGGCGCTGATCGAAGATGTTCTCGACCTGGAAGGATGCAACCTGGGACGAGATCTTGCGCTACTCAATTGCAGGTTTCTTGAAAATCCGATTTTTCGAAGCGCTTGCATTGATGGCTTATTTTTGAATGGCTCCTATTTGCACAAAGGGCTACGTGCCGACAGGTTAGAAACCAAGGGTGGCGTCAACCTGAGTCAGGTTCAGGCCGAGGGCACGGTCAGCATGATAGGCGCAAAGCTCGGCGGCGATCTTGATTGTGTCGGAGCGGCGTTTTCGAATGCGGGAGGAAGGGCTCTCAGTCTAGACGGGTTAGACGTCACCGGTACGTTTTTCCTGCAAAATGGGCCGAATGTTGTAGGTATGATGGTTTTAACGGCTGCTACGATCAGGACACTAAACGACGACCCCGAATGCTGGCCAAAAGCACACGGTGACCTGCTACTTGACCGGTTTCGGTATGGTGCGATCACCTCGGCATGTGTTGATGCCAAGACCCGTAAAAAGTGGTTGGCGTTGCAGAACCCCACTAATTTTGGCCACGATTTCTGGCCCCAGCCCTATGAACAGCTTGCCAAGGTTCTGCGGGAAATGGGGCATCGCGGGGATGCGCGGGAAATTCTGATTGAGAAAGAGAAGCGACAGCGAGACGCTCGGCGCAAGCGTCGTCATAAAATCACCAGACCCTTTTACTGGCTTTGGGACAAAGGGCACGCCATTACGTCTCGTTACGGCCATCAACCCCTCATCGCATTCATATGGCTGTTAGGGTTCTGGACTATTGGTGCAGCCACATTTTATTACGCTGAAGCCAATGACGCGATCAAACCTAATACCGCACGTATTTTACGCGCACCGGAATGGGTGACTTGTGGTTTTACGACCTCGGAGCGTCGATACCTCCCATCCATGCAACATCTGGTGACGGGTAGGGCTGCGGCAGGGCAAACTCAACTAGCTTGTTATCTTGAGCAAAAAGAAGCGCTCAGTTATCCCGCATTCAATCCCTACATTTATTCCGCCGACACTCTGTTGCCAATTGTCGATCTGGAAATGCAATCGAACTGGATACCTGACGAGGATGTAATCCCTTGGATAAGAAAGTACCTTTGGGTGCAAATAATTGCAGGTTGGTTCTTTTCTTTGCTAGCGGTTGCTGGTTTCACTGGCCTTATCAAATCGGATTAACACATGACCCACAACTTCCAACTGCGCGTTTACTACGAAGACACCGACCTAGCCGGAATCGTTTATTACGCGAATTACCTACGCTACATCGAACGCGCGCGCTCTGAAGCGGTTCGCGATGTCGGCGTGGATCAGTGGGCCATGAAACAAGACGGGCTGGTATTTGTTGTCCGCCAAGTGGTAGCCGATTACCTACTGCCCGCCAAATTTGACGATGTGTTGACGATCGAGACCGAGACGACCTCGCTTAAAGGCGCCACGATGCAGATGCTCCAAACCGTCAAGCGCGGCGATCAGGTGATTTTCACCGCCGACGTGCGCGTCGCCTTCATGACGACGGAGGGTAAGCCCACCCGTTTTCCGGCGACAATCCGCCAGCAATTGTTGAAATTGCAGACCTAACCTTGCGCTTTGGCGCATTATTTTGCACCTTCACTACAAAGTGGCTATCGTTATGACCATTACAGGCATACATGAAGCGAAATCAATTCGTTAAGAGAGAGCAGTATTATGGAAGCAGAGACCCTCGCCGCCACGCAGCAGATGGATTTTTCCTTGCTGGCGCAGTTTTTAAGGGCGACCCTTACGGTTAAAATCGTGATGCTGTCCTTGATCGGCGCCTCGCTTTGGTCTTGGGCAATCATTTTTGCAAAGTTTGTTGCCTATCGCGGCGCTACCAAAGAAACGAAGATGTTCGAGGATGCGTTTTGGTCAGGGCAACCGCTGGACCAACTGTATGACCGTATCAGCGCCAACCCCCGCAGCGCCTCGGAAAAAGTTTTCGCGGCTGGTATGTCAGAGTGGCGCAAGTCGCATCGCTCGGACGGTGGCATGTTGGCAGGAACCAACGCGCGGATCGAGCGGGCTATGAATGTAGCGCTCGACAAATCGGCAGACCAACTGAATGCCGGTTTAACGTTTCTGGCCACGGTTGGATCGATCTCGCCTTTCGTTGGATTGTTCGGCACGGTTTGGGGTATCAAGGGCGCGTTTGAAGAAATCGCCGCGCAGCAAAGCACCAATCTAGCGGTCGTAGCGCCCGGTATTGCCGAAGCTCTACTGGCCACAGCTATGGGCCTGCTGGCCGCTATCCCCGCGGTGATTTTCTATAACAAACTGTCGACTGATGCAGACAAAATTTCGGGCGAGTGGGAAGCGTTCACCGACGAATTCACCCTGATCCTTTCCCGTCAAGTCGACGGGCCGGACGCCTGATATGGGTGCAGGAACCATAGATCGCAGCGGCGGCCGTAAACGGCGCAGGCGCGGCGGCGGCCATCGCCCGATGTCCGAAATCAATGTAACGCCTTTCGTTGACGTAATGCTGGTGTTGCTGATCATTTTCATGGTGGCGGCGCCATTATTGACGACAGGGGTTCCGATCGAACTCCCCAAAACCACAACAAGCGCCTTGCCAGCCGAAGATGAACAACCGCTTACAATCTCGATTACGGCTGATGGCCAAGTGATCATTCAAGAGACCGAGGTCGAAGACATGTCGACCTTCATCCCCAAACTTCGCGCAATCGCAGCGGAGCGGGATAACGACAAGGTTTTCTTGCGTGCTGACGGATCCATTTCTTATGAGGCCGTGATGCAAGTGATGGGCGCGCTTAATCAGGGCGGATTTCACAATATCGGACTGGTGACAGATTCCAGCGGGCCAGTGCTCGAAACGGATGGGTAAGCTGGCATGAAAACCGGCGTAATCATATCAGCACTGCTGCACGGAATTTTTCTGCTGCTGATAATAATCGAACCCAGGTGGAGGCCTCCATCACATTCGGAAGATATTATCATCAACGAGGTCACACTGATTTCCGCGGCAGAATTTGACGCGAACCTATCCGACTCTCCGATCATTTCCGATGCAAATATCGCTGCGATGACGCAACCAGTGGTCGAGGTCGATGACGCGACGCGCCCCGAAGATGCGCAAGCGCCGGAGGTGACGGAGATTGACGTGACCGAAGCGCCCAGTGAACGCGACACTGATCCTGACTTATCCGCCGTTGAACGCCTGACTCAGCCCGAAGTGGCTGTAGTTACCGCGCAACCCAATGCGCCAAGCATCCTGCCACAAGTCTCGCCTGTTATTAGTTCAGGCCAGGCGGGCAACTCTCCCGCACCCATATTTCTGGCAGCACCACAACCCCGCTCCGCGCCGCGTATCGACAGCTTTTCTGCACCGGCATTACCCGACAACGCGCGTGTAAGCGATCGCACCACAGAAGCGACCACGCCAGACGAAACCGCGACTGAAACGGCTGAAGAAACCATCGCCGAAGCTTTGCCAGAGTCAGTAACCGAGATCGTGCCAGAGGCCCAACCCGACGTACCCCCATCCGCCGCCCCACCACGCGCAACACGGCCTCCGCGTCGTTCCGCAAATGTCGAGCGCGCAGCCGCAGCGGTCGATGATGCCGTGCGCGAAGCTGAAGAGGCCGCAATCCGCGAATTGTTGGACGCCGCCGTCGCCGAGGCTGCCGTGCAACCCGTTGAAGAACCCACCACTGTGGCTCTCACAGGCGGTCAACGTCAGGGAATAATCGAGGCAGTTTCACGCAACTGGAACAAAAGCATCGTGATCGGCAAAGAGAATTTCGAACAGCTGGTAATAGTACTGGAAGTCAGCGTGGCCCCAAACGGAATGATCGTACCGGGCAGCGTGAAGCCGCTTGAACCATCAAGCCCCCAAGGCGATTTCGAGGTAGCTTATGAGGCCGCACGCCGCTCCGTTCTAAGGGCCGAAGTGATCCCGCTTCCTGCAGGCCAATACCCCGAAGGGGTTCGGTTGGAACTGACATTCGATCCGGCACTAAACGTCGCCGGATTCAACTAATTGGTGCAGAATTAAAAATGTTGTATATAAAAGACAAAAAGAGGCAAAAAATGGCAGTATTATATCGGATATCTGGCGCAGCTTTAGGGCTGGTGCTGGCGTTGATCGCATTTGCAACACCCGTAAATGCGCAGCAACCCACATTAAAAATCGACGTGACAGGCGGCGTTATCGAGCCTGTGCCCTTCGCCATTCCAGCGTTCATCGCCGAAAACTCGGCCTCGGCCGCGATTGCCACTAACATCACCCGCGTTATTGCTGAAGATTTGCTAAGCACCGGATTGTTCCGCGAAATCCCGAAGGCCGCGCATATTTCCGGCGTTTCAAACTTCAACGCGCCTGTGCAGTTTGCCGACTGGCGGGCGATTAACTCTCAAGCCCTGATTGTGGGCGCCGTTAACAGCAGCGGCGGCCGACTGACCGTTAAATTCCGTCTGTGGGACGTGTTCGCCCAAGCCCCAATGGGCGAAGGTGTACAACTGTCCGGCAGCCCGGAAAACTGGCGTCGGATTTCGCACAAAGTTGCGGATGCCGTCTATTCGCGCCTGACCGGTGAAACCGGATACTTCGACAGCAAGGTCGTGTTTGTTTCTGAAACCGGTCCGAAGAATGACCGCCGCAAACGCTTGGCTATTATGGATCACGACGGCGCAGGTTTGGCGTTTTTGACCAGTGATGAACACCTTGTGCTGGCACCGCGTTTCTCGCCCAACAATCGCGATATTCTTTATACCAGCTACGAAAGCGGCGTGCCGCGCGTGTACCTGATGAACGTCGATACCTTGCAGCGGCGCGTGTTCAACAACCTTCCAGGCATGGGGTTCGCCCCGCGGTTCTCACCCGATGGTGGCAAGATCGTAATGTCGATTTCGGAACGCGGAAATACGGATATCTATACCGTTGATCTGTCATCTGGTAGGCGCACGCGACTTACGTCCGGCCCATCGATTGATACCGCGCCGAGCTACTCGCCGGACGGCAAGCAGATCGTGTTTGAATCAGATCGTGGCGGCTCACAACAGCTGTACATCATGTCTGCCAACGGCGGCGACGCCAAGCGGATCAGCTTTGGTAACGGACGCTACGCGACACCCGTTTGGTCTCCGCGCGGGGATCTGATCGCCTTCACCAAAATCGTCGGTGGGCGGTTCCATATCGGCGTGATGCGCGTCGATGGCACGCAAGAACGCCTACTAACCGCCAGCTTCATTGACGAGGCCCCTACATGGTCGCCAAATGGCCGCGTGTTGATGTTCTTCCGTGTATCGTCGGGCGCCAAAGGTGCACCGCAGATTTATTCAGTCGACGTCACAGGGCGCAACATGCATATGGTGCCAACACCAAGTTTCGCATCCGATCCAGCATGGTCTGGCCTATTGAAATAGAACCCCGTTCCAACGGGGCATTAAGTGTGTTAAATTATGAGTATAACAAAATAAAAAGAGGTTAAGAGCATGACATACCTAACAAAATCAGCAGCAATTTTGGCGCTTCTGGCAACGGCGGCATGTACAGACACCACGGGTGGCTTGTTCGGTGGCGGCGGTTCAGACATTAACGGTGCGGGCATCGGTTCTATTGACGAAGCATCACTTGAGTATTTCCAAGCCTCCATCGGCAGCACTGTTCTGTTCGCGGTTGACCAGTCGTCC
>JAGLUD010000359.1 GCA_023134935.1 Paracoccaceae bacterium
TAACAAACGACAAGCGCACCAGTGGGCGTAACACGCTGACTGGTGGCGATCCTGACATAAGCTCAGGACCGGAAGTTTTAAACCTTCCGGGAGTTGATGCGGTGATTAAGCGATATGTGGGCGAAGGTCAAGTGAGTCGAACTTGGCAATCGTCCGCAATATGTTTATGTGCACCTCATGACAAAAACAACCGTAGCCGCCCTGTATCACTTCACCCGTTTCGCGGACCCCGCCGCCATGCGTGGACCTTTGCAAGACCTATGCGACGCGCGCGGGGTTAAGGGATCGTTACTGATCGCTGGCGAGGGGGTTAACGGCACGATTGCCGGAACGCGCGGCGGGATCGATACGGTGCTGGCATATCTGCGGGCGTTGCCCGGTTGCGCGGATCTTGAGCATAAAGAAAGCCTCGCCTCCGAAATGCCGTTCCTGCGCATGAAGGTGAAACTGAAGAAAGAAATAGTGACCATGGGTCAGCCGCAGGTGGACCCGACGTTGAATGTTGGCAACTACGTCATGCCCGAGGATTGGAACGAGCTGATCTCGCAAGACGATGTGGTGCTGATTGATACGCGCAACGATTACGAGTTTTCCATCGGCACGTTCGAAGGCGCAATCGACCCAGAAACCGCCAGCTTCCGCGATTTCCCCGCCTGGTGGGAAAAGAACAAAGATCGTTTCCATAACAAACGTGTGGCGATGTTCTGCACTGGCGGGATACGTTGCGAGAAATCCACCAACTATCTGTTGGGCGAGGGCGTGCAGGATGTATTCCACCTTAAAGGCGGCATTCTGAAATACCTTGAGGAAATCCCGCAAGACCAGTCGATGTGGGAAGGCGAGTGCTTTGTCTTTGACAGCCGCGTTTCCGTTGGTCACGGATTAGAAGAAGGTCCGTATCATTTGTGCTACGCCTGCCGTCGCCCGATCTCGGATGCGGACATGAAACGCGATGAGTTCGAAAAAGGCGTCAGCTGCCACCAATGTATCGACGAACACTCCGACGAGCGTCGCGAACGTTTTCGCGAACGGCAAAAACAGGTGATGCTGGCCGAGAAACGCGGTGGGCAGCACATCGGTGAACTTAAGGACGTGCGCGCTTAGGCTGGCGACAGCACACGTTCCCTAATCGGCAGATGAACGATGGCCGAGAATGCGCCAACCCAGACGCCAACCCACCAAACAGCGGTATAGCTGCCGTATAAGTCGTACATCCGCCCACCCAGCCAAACACCTAGGAACGATCCCAACTGGTGGCTGAAAAAGACGATACCGTAGAGCGTCCCCATATACCGCAATCCATAGATGTGCGCGATCAAGCCCGAGGTTAACGGTACTGTTGCTAACCACAACGATCCCATGGTTATGGAGAATACGATCACGGTAAACGGAGTTATTGGCAGCATGATAAATACCGCAGCTATAATGGTACGCCCTGTATAAATCGCGGCGAGTAGATACTTTTTCGAGTAGCGGTTGCCCAGATACCCTGCGTAAATCGTGCCACCAATGTTGGCGATTCCGATCAAGGCGATGGATATGGCGCCCAGTGCAGATGTCGTGGTTACGCCTAGCGAAGCCAGCGCGCCACCGGGGTCGATGGACCCGCAAGCCTCGGTTATAAACGCGGGGAAATGGGCGGTTATGAAGGCAAGCTGGTAACCGCAGGAAAAGAACCCGACGAAAATCAGGGTGTAGGTTGGGTCTTTGAACGCCTTCACAAGGTTTTCACCCATGCTTTCCTGAAGCTCGGTTTTGGTTGCTTGTGGCTCGGCTCGCATCATTGGCAACAACAGGATTGTCAGTAGGATGACGCCAGCAAAAATGGTGAAGACTTGCGACCAGCTCATCATTGACAAAAGATACTCTGCCGATGGTGGTCCGAAAATCTGCCCTGCGGAACCTGCCGCCGTTGCAATCGCCAACGCCATGGAGCGGTTCTCGTCCGACGATGCGCGCCCGACGACAGCCAGAACTACGCCGAAACCTGTGCCTGCGATGCCGAACCCCACAAGGATGGACAGCAATTGATGTGCCTCGGGTGTCATCGCCATGCTGCTTAACACTAGGCCGGCCGAATATATCAACGCACCGGCAATAATCGCCCGTCTGTCGCCGAACTTCTCCGCTAAAGCGCCAAAGATTGGTTGCCCGATGCCCCAAGCGAGATTTTGGATGGCAATGGCGAAAGAAAATTCCGCCCTCGGCCAGTTGAAATCCGCCGCGATGGGAATTTGGAACACCCCGTAAGAGGCGCGGATGCCGAAGCTGATTAGCAAGATCAGGCTGCCGCCGATCAAGACGGGCGTGAATAGCACGGATTTCTGTTGCATAGACGGCCTCGATGAAAGTTCGGTGGATATTGCGAGGGAATTAACCCAGCGTCAAAAGAATTCCTGTTAACAATGCCATTACGTACCGTTATGAATTGGGGGAACTGTTCCGCCGGAGAAACACATGGCCCATGGCCCCGTCCATACTTTCAGAACCCTCGTCAATAGCGGCGAGCTGAACGACGACGCCGCCCAGCGGTTCGCAGTTGAAAAACTGCAACTGCTGCACTCGCGATTAGATGGGTATAACGCGGCGAAACCGACGCTTGCCGGATTTGGGTTGTTTGGTTGGGGCCGCGAGAGAATCACGCAAGCAGAAATCAAAGGCCTTTATCTTTACGGCGGTGTCGGGCGTGGGAAATCCATGCTGATGGATATGTTTTACTATACGGCAAACGTCGAAAAAAAGCGCCGTGTGCATTTTCACGAATTCATGCAGGAAGTGCATGACGGAATTTTCAAGGCGCGTAAAAGCCACGATAAAGACCCGATTGAACCAGTAGCAAAGGCCATTGCGGCTGAAGCGCACCTACTGTGTTTCGATGAAATGCAGATCGCGGACATTACCGATGCGATGATCGTGGGACGGCTGTTTGAAAAACTGTTCGCACGAGGTGTGGTCATCGTTGCGACCTCAAACCGACACCCCGACGAACTTTATAAGGATGGACTGAACCGGCACCTATTCCTGCCGTTTATCGAAAAAATCAAAGATCATCTGGAAATTTACCATCTGGCCAGCGAGAAGGA
>JAGLUD010000036.1 GCA_023134935.1 Paracoccaceae bacterium
TGTTTTTCCAACGATATGACGTGCGTGGGGTCATTTAGGCAAGGGAAAGTTTTGACCTCTCCGCGTTTGGGGCATAGGCTCAATAAACAAAACATGGAGGCGCACAATGTTCCGTTGGGGAATTCTATCAACTGCGAAAATCGGACGGGATCAGCTGATTCCGGCAATAATGGATTCAGATAACGGAGTGGTGCACGGCATCGCCAGCCGCGATGAGCGTAACGCACGGGCATTAGCAGATCGGTTTGGCGTGCCTCTGGCATTCGGGTCTTATGACGAACTACTGGCAAGCGAACATATTGACGGCGTTTATATACCGTTGCCAACCTCGCAACATATCGAGTGGTCGTTGAAGGCCGTGGCCGCTGGCAAGCATGTTCTGTGTGAAAAGCCTATAGCACTGAAAGCCGGTGATATCGACGAGCTGATTGAGGCGCGAGATAAAAGTGGTTTACTGGTGTGCGAAGCCTTTATGGTCGCCTACCACCCGCAATGGCATAAGGTGACGGAGCTGATGGCCGACAACGCAATCGGCCCGCTTAGGCAGGTTCAAGGCGCGTTCACCTATTATAATACGAACCCTGACGATATGCGTAATCAGGTTGGTTTGGGTGGCGGAGGGCTGCCTGATATTGGTGTATATCCAACAGTCACCACGCGGATTACGACAGGGTGCGAACCGTTGCGTGTCTCCGCGAGCATTAGGCGTGATATGGAGTTCGGTACAGATATATGGGCCAGTGTTCGGGCTGACTTCGGGGATTTCGAGATGAGTTTTTATTGCTCCACCCAGATGGATTTGCGCCAGCATATGGTCTTTCATGGCGAAAACGGTTGGATCGAGGTGACATCACCCTTTAATGCGCGTGATTATGGGACGGCCAAAGTGCGCCTCCATCGTAATTCGAATAACGAGGTGCAGGAATTCAGGTTCGCCAATAATTCCCAATACCGTTTGCAAGTTGAAAACTTTGTGCGTGCAGCGCGGGGCGGCGATGATCCCATATTTACGCTGGAAAACTCCAAACTAAACCAGCGCGTAATTGACGCCATCTACGCCGCCGGTGAAACGGAAGCGTGGACCGCCGTCTAGCCCTCCGGCGGCCAGACACGTTGTCTTTCGGCCTCGATCCAGGCTTGCACCCAGTCGGGAAGGGGTGGGTTCCAGTCGGGCACGCCGAGGGCTTTTGTCCATTCGTCTGACGGAACTATGCCATTACCCGTGACTGCAAGTCGGAACAGGGCGGAGGATGTCGCCTCGCCCTTGTGCCACATGCTTTGTAC
This sequence comes from Paracoccaceae bacterium, assembly GCA_023134935.1. Classification (GTDB taxonomy): domain Bacteria; phylum Pseudomonadota; class Alphaproteobacteria; order Rhodobacterales; family Rhodobacteraceae; genus NORP23. The sequence continues at coordinate 1,285 of JAGLUD010000036.1, forward strand.
GACATAGAGGAACCGAGCATCTCGACCGACGATCTGAGAGCGCATTTCAAGTTTGCTAAAAACCGTCACCCGCTTGCGATAAAGAACACTGGATCCCGCGATAGTAAACGACCATCCGTTTTGCTTTAACATATCCAGAATTCCGACACGTTGAACCAGTGGAATGCGGCCAAGGTCGTAAAGGGTTAACGTGCGACCGTTGTTCAGCTCCATCCACACATCGAGGTCAACCGGCAGGCAGTAATGCGTAGAAACATGCACCCCGTCGAGGGGGAGTGGTTTGTTCCGGTACTTCAGATACTGGTGCATTATGCGGATGATGGGGTACATAGCGGCCTCCGTTATCCTTGAAGTGCCTTGTGGGGCGTATCATTGCAAGCGCTGACGTGGCGTCGCGATTGCGCGTGGCGGGGGTTGTCTAATCCTGTTTGGCCACTTAACTAGAGCAGAACAACAATTCTGAAAGTTATGCCCATGCTGTCTGTATTTCAAATCCTCAACATGCTGCTCGATATCGTGTCGTTCTTTATTATCGCGCATATCATCATGAGTTGGCTGATCAATTTTCAGGTGTTGAACATCAATCAACCACTGGTCGGCCAATTGTGGCGTGCGCTAAACCAGTTGCTGGCACCGATGTATAACCGTATTCGCCGGCTATTGCCGCAAATGGGCGGGATTGATCTAGCACCACTGATCGTGCTGGTCGGGATTATGATTTTGCGCGTAATTATCCGAAATAACGCCCTCGCCTTGATGTGAGCAATCCGTGGCAAACCACCGATGATGGTTTGCTGCTGACTGTACGCCTGACGCCGAAAGGTGGCCGGGATCGTCTTGAGGGCGTCGTTGAAGACGCCGATGGGCGACCTGCGATCAAAGCCCGCGTGTCCGCACCACCAGTGGACGGTGCCGCGAATGTGGCCTTGATCAAATTGTTGGCAAAAACTTTGGGCGTTTCCAAATCCAAAATCCGGTTTGCCAGTGGCGAGACCGCACGGATCAAACGGTTGCATGTTATCGGTGACACAGCCGAACTAGCGAATACGCTGCACGGCATACTTGATTAACGGCTTTTGCGTATTGCATTTTGGTTGATCCACCTCAAAGTGTTGGCTCAGTGATTTAGTAATAAGTTGCTGGTACCAAACTCAAAAAAGGGGAGCTCCGGCATGGACTGGAACGAAGAAATGCGCGACATCAAGAAAGATCTTGGTAAGCTAAGACCAGCAATTGCAGACGTCAGCGTCGCGTTTGGTGACTTGGCAGGTGCAGCGACGGCACCTGGTGCGCTCGACACCATGACCAAGGAACTTATTGCGGTGGCTATTGGTGTTGCAACACGTTGCGACGATTGTATTGGCTTCCATGTTAAGGCTGCCGTTATGGCTGGCGCGACACGTGAAGACATCTCCGAAACTATTGGTATGTGCGTATATATGGGCGGTGGGCCGTCTTTGATGTACGGGGCCAAAGCGTTGGCAGCTTTCGACCAATTCACTACCCCGAAAAAGTAAATCACCCCCATTGCGCAGTGCAAAGGGGGCAATCTTTTACTTGTTCGCGAATACCGCCTCATCACCCCAAAGTTGGGCAACACGTGCATCGCGGCCACATCGGCTGCGATAGAAGCTGTACTTCAGCTTATGTTTGTTGTGGTAATTCTGATGATACCCTTCGGCATCCCAGAAATCACTGGCTGCCAAAATTGGTGTCACAATTGGTCCGCTTAAGCGCCCATCTAATGCGGCCTTAGAGGCTTCGGCTGTTGCTGCCTGCGCTTCGGTGGTTGCAAAAACGGCTGTACGGTAAGGGCTGCCACGATCACAGAACTGCCCGCCAGCGTCCGTTGGGTCGACCGTGCGCCAAAATACGTAAAGCATCTCTTCATAGCTTACGACATCTGCGTCAAAGGTAATTTTTACGGCTTCAAAATGGCCAGTATCGCCGCGCCCGACCTGTTTATAGGTCGCGTTGGCAAGTGTGCCGCCAGTATAACCGGATATCGTTTCGACGACGCCATCGACATGATCGAAATCTGATTCCACGCACCAGAAACATCCGCCCGCAAATATCGCGGTTTGCAGGTCTTTAGCTTGGCCAACACTGCCAACGGTCGTGAGTATCAATGCAATCATTGCAAACAGTTTCATTTTCATTCCTTTCGTTGAATGTGTTGGCAACATGCACTCGGTAACCCATCACATGCAAACAACGTTACGGTGAGGAATTGTTTCAGTCGGAATCCCTCTGGCCCATCGCCATGCTTCCGTGTAAATCTGTGACAAACTTGATTGGAGAATAAAATGCCCGGACTTTTGCCAAACGTAGACCCTGACGGCCTTCTAGAATTCTCGGTGGTATTCACCGACCGATCCCTGAACCACATGTCGGCCAGTTTCCAGCGCGTGATGCTGGATATTTCTGATACGCTTAAAGGCGTCTATAACGCCGCTTCGGTTGTTGTGGTTCCTGGTGGCGGTACGTACGGGATGGAGGCGGTTGCCCGTCAGTTTGCCACCGATCAGAAGGCGCTTGTGATCCGCAATGGCTGGTTCTCTTACCGCTGGACGCAGATATTCGAGATGGGCGGGATTGCTTCGGAACATACTGTTCTGAAAGCACGTCAAACAGGTAACTCGATCACAGCGCCATTCGCGCCGTTCCCGATCGAGGAAGCTGTGGCGAAGATCCATGAAGAACGTCCTGCGATGGTGTTCGCTCCGCATGTCGAGACATCCTCGGGGATGATATTGCCGGATGACTATATCAAACAACTTGCCGATGCTGCGCACGCCGTCGGGGGCCTGGTGGTTCTGGATTGCATCGCATCGGGCACGATCTGGGTTGATATGCAGGCGACAGGCGTTGATGTTCTGATATCAGCCCCGCAAAAAGGCTGGAGCGCGTCACCTGCTGCCGCACTGGTTATGCTTAGTGCCGAGGCACGGTCGCGGATTGATGAAACAACGTCCACCAGCTTCGCCTGCGACCTGAAGAAATGGCTCCAGATTATGGAAGCTTACGAGGGTGGTGGCCATGCCTACCACGCCACGCTTCCAACCGATGCGTTGAAATCCTTCCGCGACACAATGCTGGAAACAGCGGAGTACGGTTTTGATAAAGTTCGGGCCGAGCAACAGGAACTAGGCGATAAAGTTCGCGCCATGTTGAAAGCGCGAGGTATCGAGTCTGTTGCAGCGTCTGGTTTTGAGGCTCCGGGCGTAGTTGTCAGCTACACCAGCGACCCAGACGTGCAGAACGGCAAGAAATTCGCTGCTCTGGGAATGCAGATCGCAGCAGGGGTTCCGTTAATGTGTGACGAACCTGAGGGCTATCAGACGTTCCGTCTTGGGCTGTTTGGTCTGGACAAGTTACATGACGTCACTGGAACCGTGGCAAGGCTCGAAGACGCATTAGACAAAATAAGCTGATAGCGGGCGTGCGCAAACTGGGGTCATACGCCGTAGTTGCTTTAGGGCTTTGGTCGATTGCGTTTCTGACAGCTGTGTCACTGGCCATCATAGGGAGCGACGCGTCAGCCAATGATCAAGCGATCATTAAAATGGCGCTGAGTTTGGTTATTGTTTGGGTGATCATGTGCGGTGGCGCTATGCACCTGTTCAGAGACCGCTTTGCAACTTTTTCAAGATCAGTTCCTATTGGCTGGAAGGTTAAGTTCTTCGTGTCGGTATTGGTACTGATGCTTGTCGAAGAAGCGATTGCAACGTCGATAACCAATCTCGCGCCCGCATTCGGCGGTACGTTTGGGGAGGCATATATCACGGCGTCCTCCAATTTTATCACCGTAATTGTTTTCCACAGCGTTGTGATGTTTGTACCGTTTATCCTGATCTGGATTTACTTGCTTACGCGATATGACTTCACTGTGGTTCAGGTATTTTTTCTGTTTGGACTGCTCGGAACCATCGCGGAGTCCTTCCTTAGCCCAATCGCACTAGTGTCGGGCTTTTGGTTTTTCATCTACGGGCTGATGATTTACCTTCCAGCCTACGCCCTGCCAAAGCGCGCGAACTTAAAACGACCAACGTTACTGGCATATGGAATAGCAATAATTTTGCCGTTCATAGTCGCCGCGCCGTTGTCACTAATAGTTTTGAAAATTGGCGAGTTGGTCGGGGCCAAATCATTTTTGGGTGCCTGAGTCTGTCGACTACTTTGGCAGAGCGGAAACTTATATTACTGACACAAAATATGTAGTCTGACCTATGGAACCAGCCCCATCAGCTCTACTTCCTTGTCCAGCATTTTGCCGGTTTGCTTTAGCCCGTGTTGTTCATAAAACGGCATTGGGCAGTTTTCGCCGGGTACGACGGACGTCTGCAGTTTGGGCAACCCCCATTCGCGGGATTGCTGGTAGGCAATCGCGATCGCCTCCCCGCCATATCCTTTGCCTTGGTGCTCGTCCGCGATCATCAAGCGCCAAAGGTACGCTGCATCGAGGGCATCACCTTCCTCGAAACTGGGGCTTTCGATTAATGGGTTAATCATCGCGATCAGACCGACGGGTATGTCACCGTTCCATAGCCCTCGCACGCAACCAGCGGGTTCGTAGTGGAACTGTGCAATAGTTACCGAATTCGGGGCAACCAGATGCTCCTGATTTGCTCGCACCTTAAGCTTGATTATTGCACTAAGCGTGTAAAAATCAACTTCGCGGGCATCTATCAACGCCTACGCCTGACAGTTGGCGTGTAGTTGGTTTCACGTTCATGATCACTACGGCTTTCGCGGGAAATCAGCCCCTTAGTCCGGGCGGGGATCTCGATCATGTCGTCCTCCGCCTCGGCCTGCGTTACGGCGCGTGCGCGTTTACGCTTAGGCGTGCGCTTGTCTTTCGCCTTTTTCCCAATGACGCGTCCGAACACGCTTGCGATAATAAATGGAATTACGGAAGCGCCCAAGAAGATCAATCCAAGGCCCCATGTTGCGAACCATGTATCCACGCGCAAAGATTCCGGCTCGCGAATATCATATAGGATGTCAACACTTTCACCGACGTCGAAATTATAGCTGGATGAAGAGATGAACGTCTGCCCAATTTGTTTGCGACCTTCCCAATCGACGTAGCGAATTGTCGGTTTATAGGACACACTGTCGTCGCCTGTGATTACCTCGACGGAGGTCACGCGACCCGTGGCGGGCAATGCGTTGTTCATAAAGTCGTAAGCCAGAAATGTCAGAATCGCGCCGGCCACGAGGAAGATCAGGCCCATTAACCTGAAGATTAACCTGAACACTCGCGCGCCGTTTTTACTTTTTGACATCTGAATTCCAATTACTAAATGTGCTGCAGCGCCTTATTCGCATAGCGCGTAGGTGCTGATGTAACCGCGGGAATATATCGTGAGGCCACCGTCATTTTCTTTCAATAACAGCATGCGTTCAGTGTACTGCATGCCCTCGCCCCAGCAGGCCAAGTCGAACAGAATTCCGTCCAAGTCCCGGATTTTCACAGGATTGATCAAATCGCACTCGGTTTCGGCGCCCCAGAAAGTCGTTTCCGAAAACCGGATAGCGCCGCTAGCGGAGTGGTCATAAACACAGCTTCCACCGGGATATGCCCAGTCCCCTACATAAAACGATTGTGCGAGTGCTGGACCTGCAAGGCCGGTGCTGAAAAGTATTGCAAACAAAATGCGGCGCATCGTGGCCTCCTAAATAGAATGCCTCGATACTAAGCCAATTCAGCGATGTTGCAATGGTCGGGTTATTTAACCCGTTTGTCGCGTGCTGCCAGCAGTTTCAAACGAAGTGCGTTGATCTTGATGAAGCCAGCGGCGTCTTTTTGATCATATGCACCAGCATCATCTTCGAACGTCACGTGCTCTTCGGAATAAAGCGAGTGATCCGACCAACGGCCAACCGTTTGCGCCATACCTTTGTACAACTTCAAGCGCACTGTACCGGTGACGTGCTGCTGACTGTTGTCAATCAAAGCCTGCAACATTTCGCGCTCTGGCGAGTACCAAAAACCGTTATAGATCAGCTCTGCGTACTTCGGCATGATCTCGTCTTTCAAGTGGGCCGCGCCACGATCCAGCGTTATGGATTCAATGCCACGATGCGCTTCCAGCATGATCGTTCCACCTGGCGTTTCGTAGATGCCTCGGGATTTCATGCCAACGAAACGACCCTCAACAAGATCAAGACGGCCAATGCCGTGTTTGCCACCAAGCTCGTTAAGGGCAGTCAGCATTTCAGCAGGCGATAAGGTTTTGCCGTTTAGTTCAACCGGATCACCCGTTTCATAGGTAATCTCAATGTATTCTGGCGTGTTTGGTGCATCCTCGGGCGCGACGGTGCGTTGGTAAACGTAATCGGGTGCCTCGACGGCCGGATCTTCCAGAACTTTACCTTCGGACGATGTGTGCAACAAGTTAGCATCAACCGAGAATGGCGCCTCGCCACGTTTGTCTTTTGCAATCGGGATCTGGTTCTTTTCAGCAAAGTCCAACAATTTGGTCCGGCTGGAAAGGTCCCACTCGCGCCAAGGGGCGATGACTTTGATATCTGGGTTCAGCGCATAAGCGCTTAGCTCGAAGCGAACCTGATCGTTGCCTTTGCCTGTCGCACCGTGTGCAACAGCATCTGCGCCACATTCGGCGGCGATCTCAACCAGCCGTTTGGAGATTAGCGGGCGGGCGATGGATGTGCCCAACAGGTACAACCCTTCGTAAACCGCGTTGGCGCGGAACATCGGGAAGACGAAATCGCGCACGAATTCTTCGCGAACATCTTCGATGTGGATGTTCTCGGGGTTGATCCCCAGCAGTTCGGCTTTGGCGCGTGCTGGTTCCAGTTCTTCACCTTGGCCTAGGTCTGCAGTGAAGGTTACCACTTCGCAGCCGTATTCCGTCTGCAACCATTTCAGAATGATCGAGGTGTCCAGTCCGCCAGAATAAGCGAGGACTACTTTTTTAGGTTTGAAAGCTGCGTCAGACATGGGGATTCTCCGAGAGATATTGTGTTACCGCCGCGTTTATGTGGTTTTTAAGGGCAGGGCAAGCGGTGTGGGCTTGCCTAAGGGGGAATGCCGCACATAAAAAAACACCCGCTGGATATTGGCGAGTGTTTTAGGGTTTTTAGTTCGATGGACTTAGTCCTCTGGCAAGTCCAGCAAATCCCAAAGCGCTATGATAACTTCATCGCTTGTCACTTTGTTGGCCGCGGCTTGAAGGGCAATGTTTTCCAGATCTTTTGCGTTTACTTCGGCGTCATATGCATCGCTAACAGCTTGGTTTAACGCCGCCAGATAAGTTGCGTGCGTGTAGGGTTCGGTAATCGTGTCGCCAGCAAGCGTCGTAGCTTCAGCTAGTATAAATAGACACTCGACCGACAATGGTCCGTCTGCCACAAGACCACACTGATCGACAAACGACCCAAGTGCGGCTTCAGCTGCGTCAAATGCAGCACTTGCTGCAGCAGTTTCACCAACCGCCAATTTATAAATTTCAATCATTCCGACGCGAGAATTCGTAGCGGCATTCGCAAGTGCATTCGCGTTTGCATGTGCTGCGTTCAGCGCACCTAGGGACGACGCTGTTGATCCGCGCCCATTATTGCTTCGATTGTCTGGATCGCTGTTGTCGTTACGATTGTCATTGTTGGAATTGCTGTTCACGTTATTGCTCTTCGAGAACGCCGGAGAAGCGGTGATGCTGACTGTTGCAGCAACGCCACTCATCACCATCGCGCTCAACGCAACGGCAGATATTGACGACTGGAAGTAACGTTTCATGCGAATCTATTCCCTACTGACTAATACACTTTAATACAGCGCCAACTTAACAGATCAAAAAGCGTGGGTCAAAATTTGCGGTAAATCCGTGGAAAAAGGGCATCAAATGTGGCGGAAATTAGTGCGAAATGTGGCGCAATAATGGCAAGTAGATCGAAAGATTAGGGTTACCGTCGGACAACGTTCATGTTTGGTTAATAATTGAGCACGCTAAAACCGAATCAGTAAAATCGGTTGAGGGCGGGAAATGTGATTTTGGAGACCATCATGCAAGCATTTTCTTTTAACACTACAGCCCAGATTCGGTTTTCCGCAGGGGCGCTGGCCGATGCTTCGTTTGACGAGTTGGGTGCGAAGGTGTTGCTGATTACCGACAAAGGTTTGCGGGATTTAGGCGTTACCGAGAATGCCGAGAAGACGCTCGAGCGGCGGTTGGTTGTCTTCGATGCAATCGAGGCGGATCCGTCGTTAGAGACGTTGATGAAAGCAGTTGATCTGGGTCGTGCAGCGGGCGTTACGGGGGTTCTCGGACTCGGTGGCGGATCGTCTATGGACGTCGCGAAACTGGCGGCTTTGCTGCTGGGGTCTGGCGAAGATCTTGACGAGGCCTGGGGCGTCGGCAATGCCAAAGGGCCACGGTTGCCGCTGGTGTTGGTGCCGACAACTGCTGGTACAGGTTCGGAGGTGACTCCGGTG
>JAGLUD010000360.1 GCA_023134935.1 Paracoccaceae bacterium
TTCGGACATCACGAAGGTAGCGCTTGGCGTTTCCGACGTTGATGCACTAAAATCTGCTGATATGGGCGGCAAGTCTGTTGAAGACGTTGTTGTCACTAAAGTAGGCACAATCGGCGAGAATATGTCGGTTCGCCGCATGGCACGCGTTGAAGGTGACTCGGTTGCTGCATACGTGCACAACGCAGCTGCTGATGGCCTTGGCCTGATCGGTGTGTTGGTTGCTGTTAAAGGTAACGACGAAAGTGGTATAGCAAAACAGATCGCTATGCACATCGCGGCCACTAACCCTGCGTCTTTGTCCGAAGCTGACATGGATCAGGCAGTTGTAGCACGTGAGGAAAAAATCCTGACCGAACAGGCACAGGAATCCGGCAAACCTGACAATATCATTCAGGGCATGATCAAAGGTCGCATGAAGAAATTCTTCCAGGAAGTAACACTTCTGAACCAGAAATTCGTCATGAACCCTGACATCACGGTTGCACAAGCTTCTAAAGACGCTGGCGTTGAAATCGTTTCATACGCTCGTGTTCAAGTAGGCGAAGGCATCGAAAAAGTCGAAGAAGATTTCGCGGCTGAAGTTGCGAAAACTATGGGTGGCTAAACTGCCAACCAGTTAAAATTAGGGGCGTCGTAGCTAGAATGGCTTCGGCGCCCTTTTTTTATCTTTGTATGTCTTGCTGCGCGGCTTTGGCATGCAACTGCATTACGGCCACTTCCTTACAACCAGCTTTAGTGATCGCGTCCGCATTCTCCCACAAAGGGTAGGAATTGGGCGGATACTGCTCGGTATAAATTTGATGCGCGACGACTTCGACAAGATAGTCAGGTAGCTCGATCATCTGGCCTCCGTAACTGTTGGTATTTACCATTGAATTGAGCAGCATTTTACGCCATCTTACGCCAAATCACAAACAGGAGATTCTAGCGATGCCGGATGGGGATATTACAACCAAACCGCCGTATAACCGTGTGCTCTTAAAGATTTCAGGCGAGGCGTTGATGGGGGACCAGCAGTTCGGTCTTCACCCGCCAACGGTCGAGCGGATCGCAAAAGAAATCAAAAAAGTTCATGATACTGGCGTCGAAATTTGTCTGGTAATCGGTGGTGGTAACATTTTCCGCGGGCTGCAAGGCAGCGCGCAGGGGATGGAACGAACTACTGCGGATTACATGGGTATGTTGGCAACCGTGATGAATGCCCTTGGTATGCAAGGTGCGCTTGAGGCCGAGAATATTCACACACGCGTAATTTCTGCAATTCCAATGGATCAGGTTTGCGAGCCATATATTCGCCGCCGTGCAGTACGCCACCTTGAAAAGAAACGGGTGTGTATTTTTGCGGCCGGAACAGGCAACCCGTATTTCACCACAGATACCGCAGCGACGCTGCGGGCGTCCGAGATGAAATGCGAAGCCATTTTCAAAGGCACACAGGTTGATGGTATTTACGATAGCGACCCTAAGATCAATCCAGATGCAAAGCATTATGATCGTGTGACTTACGACACTGTGTTGCAAAAGAACCTGAAGGTGATGGATGCGTCGGCGATTGCGCTGGCGAGGGACAACGGATTGCCGATTATTGTCTTTTCATTGGATGCACCGGGCGGCTTTTTAAGCATTTTGCATGGTAAAGGAAAGTTTACCGTCGTAGAACCTAGTTAAACATTCCGCAGGAGACAAAATATGTCTAACGAAATCGAAGATGTCGATCTGGATGATCTTGAAAAACGTATGGCCGGCGCGCTGAATAAGTTGAAAAATGACTTTAACTCGCTGCGGACGGGCAGGGCGTCTGCCTCGATGCTTGATGCTGTGATGGTCGATGCATACGGCACTGCTACACCGGTCAATCAAGTTGCAACGATTAACGTTCCGGAGCCACGTATGGTATCCGTTAACGTCTGGGATAAAACACTGGTAGCAGCTGTGGATAAAGCTATCCGTCAATCCGGTCTTGGTTTGAACCCTGTGATGGACGGTACAACCCTGCGGCTACCTATTCCAGAATTGAACGAGGAACGCCGCCGCGAACTTTCCAAGCTGGCTGGCCATTACGGTGAAAATGGACGCATCGCGGTGCGAAACGTGCGTCGCGACGGTATGGACCATCTGAAAAAGCTTAAAGACTCGATGGGCGAAGATGACCAAAAACTTTGGCATGACGAAATTCAGGAACTAACTGATAAAGCGATCGCGAACATCGATAAAGCACTTGAGACGAAGCAAGAAGAAATCATGCAGGTCTAGTTTGAATACAGTGGGCAGGACAATATAATGAGCGGTAGCACGAATAAATTTCTCGACCTGGGCACACGTGTTTTGTCTGCCATTGTGATGATCGCGATCTCCGTCGCCGCTTTTTGGCTTGGTGGATATTGGGCGATTGGCTTTATTGGCGCCGGAGCATTGGTTTTGCTTTGGGAATTCCACAAGATGCTTCGTCAAGAAGAAGTGCGTGGTAAAATAGATCTCGCTATCATGGGTGGTTCTGCAGTTGTCTCTATATATGCAACGTTCACCTACAGCTGGATTTACGGCGCTATCGCGCTGATTGTCGGTGCGGTTGCATTGTACAAAAGTGATCACGAAAACTGGTTTTGGCTGTCATCTGGCTTGCTGTACATCGGTGCGTCAATGACTGCGATGCTGATGATTTTCCTGTCGCCAGAACATGGGTTGTTCGACGTTTTCTGGGTGGTTTTGATTGTAGCTTTAACCGACATCGGCGGATATTTTGCCGGCCGTATTATTGGTGGCCCGAAACTGTGGCCTGCCGTTAGCCCCAAGAAAACATGGGCGGGAACGCTTGGCGGCTGGTGTTTAGCAATAATCGCTGGTGCGGTTTTGGGCTGGTTCGGGCCGGAACCTATAATGCGTTCCCTAGTTATCAGTTTCGTCATCGCTGTTGCGTCGCAACTTGGTGATCTATTGGAATCCTGGTTGAAGCGTCAGAAAGACGTGAAGGATTCAAGCGATATTATTCCTGGGCACGGCGGACTTATGGACCGACTCGATGGCGTTATGGCCGCGGCGTTGGTATTTGCCTTTATTCAAGGCCTTTCCTAAATGCGACGAAAAGTAAGTATCTTCGGCTCCACGGGGTCGATTGGATGCAATACTGTTGATTTGTTGCTACGGCAGGGCGGCGCAGAAGCCTACGACGTAAAGGTCGTGACGGGTGCGCGAAACGTTAAATTGCTGGCGGAACAAGCCGTTTCATTGAAAGCCGATGTTGCTGTGACCGCCGACATTTCATTACTTGATGCGCTTACCGAGGCCCTCAAAAACACTGGTGTTGAAGCCGCCGCAGGGCCCGCTGCGCTGCGCGACGCGGCGAAGGTGAAGGTCGATTGGGCGATGTCGGCGATCGTTGGTTCGGCGGGGCTTACGCCCACGCTTGAAATGGCGAAACATGCCGACATCTTGGCATTGGCCAACAAAGAAAGTCTTGTTTGTGCAGGCGAGTTGATAAAGGCGACTTGTGCCAGCTCCGGCTGCATACTCGTGCCGGTCGACAGCGAACATTGCGCAATATATCAAGCCTTGGCTGGTGGCAAAAATGCTGACCTATCAAGAATTATTCTGACAGCTTCGGGTGGCCCATTTCGTGACTGGTCTCTTGACCAAATGGCCGCTGCAACGCTTAAACAAGCCATGGCGCACCCTAATTGGGACATGGGGCAGCGAATTTCGATAGACTCAGCAACTATGTTCAACAAAGCCTTGGAGGTGATCGAGGCACACCAGTTGTTTGACGTAACCGCCGATCAGATCGAGGTTGTCGTACACCCCCAATCAATCGTGCACTCGATGATTGAATATAATGATTACTCGGTGATCGCCCAACTTGCGGCGCCAGACATGCGCGGTGCAATTGGTTTTGCGCTAAACTGGCCCGAACGTCCGCCTCTGCCAGTTGAACAGTTGAATTTCGGGACTCTGTCTAGGTTGGATTTTGCATCACCGGATGAAGCCCGCTTTCCTGCATTGCGGCTGGCGCGTCGCGTGCTTGAGTTAGGTGGGTTGGCAGGGGCGGTTTTCAACGCGGCCAAAGAAGCCGCGCTCGATCGATTTATTGCTGGCGATATCGGGTTTCTTGATATGGCACAGTTGGTTGAAACGGTTCTTGAGAACCTCCATGTTAAGGCTAGCCAATCTAGTAGCCTTGAGGGATTGGAAACCGTGATGTCAATCGACAAAGAAGCCCGACTAATGGGGCAGAACTGGATGCCTGCATAACAGGCGGAGGTAAAATGGAATACATCTCACAAATCCCCGTCTTTGGCGGATTTATATCAACGACCATCGCATTCATCGTAGTGTTGGGCGTAGTCGTTTTTGTTCACGAGTACGGCCATTACATCGTCGCACGATGGAGCGGCATTCACTCCGAGACATTCTCGTTAGGTTTTGGTCCGGTGATTTGGTCGCGCACTGACAAACGCGGCACGCAATGGCAACTTGCAGCCATTCCGCTAGGTGGATACGTCAAGTTTCTGGGGGATCGAGGTGCCGCCAGCGAAACAGATTTCGACGCAATAAATGAAATGTCGGAGGCTGATCTCGCCCGTAGTTTTCCATCGGCTCGGCTATATAAGCGGGCTTTGACGGTTGTGGCAGGACCTTTTGCTAACTTCATACTGGCCTCAATTATCTTCGCAGGGTTGGTGACGTGGCAAGGCATAGTGATAGACGAGCCGACCGTCGGCGAACTGTTCGAAATGCCGGAAAACTCATATGAACTGAAAATTAATGACCGAATTTTGGAAGTGGAAGGGCAAGCCATTTCCGATTTCGGGGATATCATCGACATAACTATGGCAATGGAAGCGCCGGGTGATATGGAAGTTCTCGTTTTGCGCAACGAGCAAGAGTTGCTAGTGACCGCACCATACATGTTACTTCCCGGCGTTTACGGAGTAGATCCACTGTCGGCGGCCAGCGCTGCGGGTTTGAAAGCTGGTGATCTTGTCGTTGAGGCTGCCGGACAAAGCATCACAACCTTTCGAGAGCTGCAAGTTATCGTAGCGGCATCCGGCGACACGGAGATTTTGCTTAAAGTCTGGCGCGACGATGCTTATCTCGATTTACCAATCACACCAGTCTTGCGCGAATTTCCAGACGGTGAGGGCGGTTTTTCTGAACGTGTAATGATTGGCATATATGGCGCCTTTGCATTTCTCCCCGCGACCGAGACCCCGACGCCGTGGAATGCCGTGTATATTGGTGTTCGCCAGACAGTAAATGTAATTGAGTCGTCGTTAAACGGCATAAAGCACATGTTCCTTGGCAACCTTAGCCCATCAAACTTGCAAGGGCCGATCGGAATTGCACAGGCCTCAAAAGAGTCCGCTAATCAAGGGCTTAGAAGCTTTATTTCATTAATAGCAATAATATCCACAGGAATCGGGATGCTAAACCTGTTCCCGATTCCGATGTTGGACGGTGGCCATTTGGTTTTCTATTTCTACGAAGCTATACGCGGGCGACCGCCATCGCAAAAAACAATTCAGGCTTTCATGTCAATTGGTCTCGCCATGGTACTGTTATTAATGGTATTTGCTACATATAACGACTTAATGCGATTATGATGTATTAGTGGTATTGTCCCTACCGACACCGTGTCGATAGAAGCAGATAGGCGGATTATTTATGAAACGTGTCTTACTTGAAAAACTTTCTGTAAAATCTTGTATTACAAGTGTTTTCCTGAGTCTTCCAATCACTGTGCCAGTAGTGGCTACTACGATTTTGGCTACGCCTGCCTATTCGGCGATCATTTCTTCCATATCGGTTACAGGCAACGAACTGATTCCATCAGAGACGATTCGGGACTTTGCGGGTGTTGAGTTTGGGTCAAATCTGACGCCAGCAGATATTAACGCCATCCTTCGCCGGCTTTACGATTCCGGAATGTTCGAGAATGTGGAGCTTCGTGTTTCTGGTTCGACTCTGGTAATTGCCGTCGTCGAAAACCCGACGATCAGTGTTATCGCATTCGAGGGCAACAAGATCCTTAAGGACGAAGCGCTTGCGCCCGTTATACAATCTTCCGTTCGCCGCCCATTCAATCGCCTAACGGCGCAATCAGACGCGCAGACAATTGCGCAGCTGTACGCGCAAGAGGGACGCGTTGATGTTTCGGTTAATCCCGTCATTATACCCGTGTCCGAAGGCCGCGTTAATCTGGTTTTTGAAGTAACCGAATCCGACGTAGCAGGAGTGAACCGTATTAGTTTCGTAGGAAACTCCGCTTATACGGATCGCCGATTGCGTGGTGTTATCGAAACAAATGAAACAAATGTCCTGTCGTTCTTCTTGCGGGGGAACACAGTTGATGCAACTTCGATCGCTCTGGATCGGCAAAAGCTAACAGATTATTACACTAACAAAGGCTATATTGATTTCGAGGTTCTGTCTTCCGTCGCTGAACTATCTGCTGATCGTAGCGGGTATTTTCTTACCCACACCGTGGACGAAGGGTTTAAATACACCTTTGGCGAGGCAACTATTTCGTCCTCGATCAATGGCGTTAGCACCGAGGCATTTGAGAAATTTGTAAAGCTCCGTGTTGGCCGAACGTATTCTATTGATGATGTAAATGAGATCGTCGAAGAAATTGAAGTTGAGGCGGTTAAAGAAGGCCTGCCGTTCCTACGCGTCACACCAAATTACACCAAAAACGACGCTGACCGTTCCGTTTCCGTGAACTTCGAACTTGTATCTGGTCGCCGCGTATACGTGGAGCGGATCGATATCGGCGGTAACACGGGCACAGTTGAACGCGTAATCCGCCGGCAATTTGATTTTGTTGAAGGCGACGCGTTTAACGCACGCAAGATGGCAATTGCTGGCGATAAGCTTCGCGGTCTGGGGATCTTCGGTGTCACCAGTGTTTCCGTTCGTGAAGGGTCTTCGCCTGACAAAGTTATCGTTGAAGTTGATGTTCAGGATATTCCGACAGGTAGTGTTGGCTTTGCACTCGGATACTCGTCAGCTGCAGGTGTCAGCGGTTTGATTAACCTTTCCGAGAAGAACTTCTTGGGTCGCGGTCAAGATTTCGCGTTGGAACTTAGTTACGGAGAGAAGTCGCAAGTATTCTCGTTAAACTTCACCGAACCAGCCCTATTTGATCGGGATTTGGCAGCTGGTTTCAGCCTATACTTTAAGAACTCCGACCGCAGCGAATCCTCGTTTCAGACTACGAATTTCGGGTTTGAACCGAACGTGCGTTTTGCCTTGGGCGAAGACACCCGTATGAAAATTGGGTATCGATTGTCGAGTGATGAAATCCGCGATGTGGCTGCTGGTGCATCGGCAATTATCGAAGCAGATCAGGTTGGCCCACAGATAACATCAGCTCTGGGGATCACACTCTCTTACGATCGTCGCAATTCGCGCGTTGATCCAACATCAGGATTCGTAATTACATTGGACGAAGAACTCGCAGGCTTGGGAGGTGATTTACACTTCTCCAAGACTGTCGTTCGCGCAAAAGGTTATCTTGGACTCCTAGATGACAATCTTATCCTATCACTCGAAGCTGAAGGGGGCGCTCTTGTTTCGACTGATGGCTCAAATAGCCGGGTAACTGACAGGTTCTTCCTTGGTGGCAATTCAATGAAAGGATTCGCAAATAGCGGCATCGGCCCACGCGATATCACATCAGCAAACAACGATGCCATTGGGGGCAACTACTATGGGGTTGTTCGCCTGCAAGGTAGCTTCCCGATTGGTTTTGGGGAAGACTCCGGTATCTACGGCGGTGTGTTCGCAGAAGCAGGCAGTGTTTGGGATTTGGGCAACATTGGCGGCGTTGACGATGATATGTACATTCGCGCCTCTTCGGGCGTCAGTTTGTTCTGGGCGTCTCCACTTGGACCACTGGAATTCAGCTATGCGTTCCCGATTCAATATGAGGCTGACGATATTACGCAAAACTTCAGCGTTGCGATTTCCACGCGGTTCTAGCATTGGATATAGCAACAACACAAAAAGCGTACTTTCCGCGTTTCGTCGCGCTGCTGATTGGGCTTATATTTTGCGCAACACAGTCTGTTGCCCAATCAGACTTTCCTACCGTATTCCCACAACCAATTTTGGTTCTGGATCAAGATGGGCTGTTTACCAACTCCAAACTCGGGCAATCAATGCAGCTAATTCAGGCGGAAGAACGTACCGTTCTGTTGCAAGAAAGCCGACTTATCAGTGATGCTTTCGTGGTCGAAGAAAAGCGCCTGACCGAAGTGCGCAACGAGGTCAGCGCCGATGAGTTCAGGACGCTCTCTGAAGATTTTGACAAAAGGGTTCAGGCCGCCCGCGAAGCCCAACTTGCTAAAGATGTCGAGATGCAACAATCCATCGATGGGCAGAGACGCAGATTTTTGGTTATCGCCGCGCCACTCCTAAGCGAAATTATGTTGAAATATCGCGCTAGTGCCATCGTAGATCAACGATCTGTTCTTTTGTTTAACAGGAATTTAGATATAACACTGGAAGCAATAGATATACTCGACCGGGCCTTTGCACTGAACCCGGATTTGGCCATCGAAAAGGAATAATACATGTCCGACACCGCGACAGACGTCACCTCCGCTGATCTTTCCGAAATCAAGCGTATGATCCCACACCGGTATCCGTTTCTTCTAATCGATGCCGTCAAGGAAATCCGCGTCAATGAGAGCGCAGTCGGCATCAAGATGGTAACATCGAACGAGCCACATTTTCAGGGCCACTTCCCGGATAAAGCCGTCATGCCAGGTGTGCTAATTGTCGAGGCTATGGCACAAACTGCAGGTGTTCTGGTTGGTACAACCCTTAACCTGATCGATGCTGGAATGCTGGTGTATTTCATGTCGATGGACAAAGTGAAATTCCGCCAGATCGTGCAACCCGGCGACGCTTTGGAACTGCACGTGAAGGTTATTCGTGGCCGCGGTAAAATTTGGAAATTCTGGGGTGAAGGCAAAGTAAACGATACAATCGTTGCCGAAGCCGAATTCACCGCGATGATTGTTCCGCCAGAAGAAGCAAACAAGGGCTGATTATGTCTGTTGATGCAACTGCCGTTATTCATCCCTCAACCGTTATTGACGACGGGGCCGTTATCGGGGCTAATTGTAAAATTGGCCCGTTTTGCTTGGTCGGGCCGAATGTAACGCTTGGTGAGGGTGTTGAACTTTTCAGCCATGTCGTCGTCACCGGACACACAAAAATCGGGCCAAACACCCGAATTTGGCCAACCGCATCCGTCGGACATCAACCTCAAGATTTGAAATACGCCGGAGAGCTGACCTATCTGGAAATCGGCGCGAACTGCATGATCCGCGAAAGCGTTAGCATCAATCCCGGCACGACGGGCGGCACTGGTATTACTCGAGTTGGAGATAACTGTCTGTTAATGCTTGGATCTCACATTGGGCACGACGCACAGGTCGGGGACCGTGTGGTTCTGGCCAATCATGCGTCTGTGGCTGGGCACGTCACCATTGGCGACGATGTCATTATTGGCGCGCTTAGCGGCGTCCATCAATTCGTGAACGTCGGCAAAGGTGCCATCATAGGTGGACTTGCAGCCGTGGTTGCGGATGTGATCCCATACGGTATGGCATTATCTGACCGCGCAAACCTCGGCGGGTTGAACCTGATCGGCTTGAAGCGGCGCGGTGTTGATAAGGCATCAATCAACGGCTTGCGGGCTTCATTCGCGGAAATTTTTGAGGGTGACGGCACTCTGAAACAGCGGGCGCAAAAGGCCCGCGATAAACATGGTGACAACGAACTGGTTTCAGACGTCGTCAATTTTTTATTGGCAGACAGCGCGCGTTCGTTTTTGTTGCCCAAAAGTGACGATTAACCGTGAGTACAGCGGCCGACAGCATTGATACAGGGCTCGCAATCATCGCTGGGCGCGGTGACCTGCCGCGTTTACTGGCCGAAGAATGCCAGGCCTCGGGTCGACATTACACCGTTGTTGAATTTGACAACGTCCCGCTGAGTTGGTCTTCAAGTCATCCTGTTATTCCAGCGGTTTTTGAAAAAACCGGCCAAATTATCGATAGTATGCAACAAGCGAACTGCCAGGAAATTGTAATTGTTGGCGCTATGAATCGCGAAAGCATCGACGTCAATAAACTTGATAACAAGGGCCGCGAGCTAGCCTCCATTCTTGCTGAAACCATAAAGGCTGGAGACGATGAAACCCTGAGCTCTATTATCAGGTTTTTCGAAATCAACGGTTTCCGCGTGTCTGCTGCACATGAGGTTCTGCCGAGCCTCCTCCCGCAAGCTGGTGTGTTAACCAATTCTAAACCTAGTGACGACGACATGTTTGATGCCGCGCGCGCAGCCGAAATTGTTAATGGCCTAGGGCGCATGGATGTCGGGCAGGCGGCTGTAGTCGGGCAGGGCATTTGCCTCGGCTTAGAAAGCATTCAAGGCACCGACTCGATGCTAGCGTTTGTGAAAAATAACCGCGAAGGATTTTCACCGAACCCGAGAGGTGGCCGCGGTGTGCTGTTAAAAGCGCCCAAACCAACGCAAGATTTGCGCGTGGACCTACCTGCCATCGGCCCTGACACAATTCGAAATGCCCACGATGCAGGCTTGGCAGGCGTAGTTATTGAAGCCGAAGGCGTGATGGTACTGTGTCGTTCAGAAACTGTATCTCTGGCGAACGACCTTGGAATATTCTTGTGGGTAAGGCCCAGAGAATGAACGAGGCCTTAACGTTTTTCATCATTGCTGGCGAAAGTTCCGGCGATCGGCTTGGGGCCGCTTTGATGCAAGGTCTAAAGTCAGAACATGGTGGCACGGTGAATTTCATCGGCATCGGTGGCCCGTTGATGATCGACCAAGGGCTGGAAAGTATTTTCCCGATGGATGAACTTTCGGTTATGGGCATCGCAGAAGTGCTCCCCAAAATACGGCTGCTGTTACGCCGCATTAGAGAAGCTGCGACTGCGGTTGAAAATGCCAATCCGACGGCCTTGATTACAATCGACAGCCCTGATTTCTGTTTTAGGGTTGCCAAACGTGTCAAATCCCGCATGCCCACGCTCCGTGTCATTCATTACGTTGCCCCTTCGGTGTGGGCTTGGCGTCCTAAACGGGCAGCAAAAATGGCAGGCTTCGTTAACCATGTGTTAGCCCTTCTACCGTTCGAACCACCCTACATGGAAGCCGAGGGTATGAGTTGCGATTTCGTAGGTCACCCAATCACTGTGGAACAGCAAGCAACTAATACTCAGGCGATTGCATTTCGAAACGAACTTGGTGTCGCTGATGGCGAACATTTATTAACGCTTCTTCCCGGATCGCGAACAAGCGAAGTTACAAGGCTTGGTCCTGTTTTTCGAGAAGTGGTCGAAAGGCTGTTGCGCGAGCACCCCAACCTTAGGATTGCGATCCCGTCCGTCGGAGTGCGCGTGGAATTGATTACGCAAATTTTTGAAGGCGTCGATGTAACCATCCTTGACCCCCGAAAATTTACGTCAAAGGAATCAGAAGAAAGAAAGCGCGCTTGTTATAAGGCGTCGAATATCGCACTAGCCGCTTCGGGCACGGTCTCGTTAGAGCTTGCGGCCGCCGAAACGCCTATGGTTATCGCCTACAAAATGCATTGGTTCACGGCGTTCATCAAACGCCGACTGGTGCGGGTTTCAACGGCGACTTTGGTTAATCTTTTGACGGACACGAACGCTGTACCAGAATTTCTTTTGGAAGAATGCACTGCCGATAACATCTATAGGTCCGTCAAAAACTTGCTGGATAATGCTGAAGCATGTGATGCGCAATTGGTTGTATCTGCAAAAGCGATGGAGATGCTAGGCAAGGGTGACGATACTTCCGGTAGTCGTGCAGCTAAATCGGTATTGAATTTTATTAACAACTAAAAAGGCAAAACGCCGGAGGGTTGCTCCGGCGTTTTCAATATTAGCGGTTTTCAACGTCCGTGTAGTCGCGATGTTTTGCACCGGTATACAGCTGACGTGGGCGTCCGATTTTCTGTGTTGGATCGGCAATCATTTCTTTCCACTGCGCAATCCAGCCAACAGTACGCGCCAATGCGAAGATCGGTGTGAACATTGAAGTTGGGAAGCCAATAGCGTCCAGAATTATACCGGAATAGAAATCGACGTTCGGGTACAGCTTCCGCTCGATGAAATATGGGTCGGACAGCGCGATGCGCTCCAATTCCATAGCAACCTGAAGGGTCGGGTTATCTTCAATCCCCAATAGGCCCAGAACCTCATCCGCAGATTCTTTCATAACCTTGGCGCGTGGGTCAAAGTTTTTGTAAACGCGGTGTCCAAAGCCCATCAGGCGGAACGGGTCGTTCTTGTCTTTAGCGCGCTCGATGAATTCAGGGATGCGGTCGACGGTGCCGATTTCACGTAACATGTTCAGCGCGGCTTCGTTAGCGCCACCGTGGGCAGGGCCCCAAAGACAGGCAATGCCAGCTGCGATACACGCAAACGGGTTAGCGCCCGAAGAACCTGCAAGGCGAACTGTCGAAGTCGATGCGTTCTGCTCGTGATCCGCGTGAAGCGTAAAGATACGGTCCATCGCACGGGCAACGATTGGGTCAACGTTGTATTCTTCGGCCGGAACCGCGAAACACATGTGCAAGAAGTTGGATGCGTAATCCAGATCGTTGCGCGGGTAGATAAACGGCTGGCCGATCGAGTATTTATAGGCCCACGCTGCAACTGTAGGCATTTTGGCGATCATACGGATTGACGCCACTTCGCGCTGCCAAGGATCGTTGATGTCGGTGGAATCGTGATAGAAGGACGACATTGCGCCCTGAACGCCACATATGATCGACATAGGATGTGCATCACGGCGGAAACCGCGATAAAAATACGCCATTTGTTCGTGTAGCATTGTGTGACGGGTCACACGCGGAATGAATTCGTCTAGCTGTGCTGCTGTCGGAAGCTCTCCGTACAAAAGAAGGTAGCAAACTTCCAGAAAGTGAGACTTTTCAGCCAATTGATCGATCGGGTACCCACGATAAAGCAGTTCCCCTTTGTCACCATCGATGAAAGTAATTGCGGATTCGCACGACGCCGTAGACGTAAAGCCCGGGTCATATGTGAAAACATCACCTTGAGCATACAGTTTGCGGATATCTACAACATCAGGGCCCAAATTTGGGCTGAAGATCGGAAGGTCGATCTCCTGATCGTCAAAGTTCAATTTTGCTGACTTCTTGCTATCCAATACCATTCTGTACCTCATATTCGACCTAATCGGTCCATTCCATCAAACCGCACGTTTGGCCTGCCACTTTTACGCGTTGACCTTCGAAACGGGAACCCATTCGAATATCAGCGAGAGGCATCCTCCAGCCGTGCGATGCTTTCTTCTTTGCCGAGCTGCACCATCATATCAAACACACTCGGCGATACTGTTCGCCCTGTTAAAGCGACCCGAAGGGGTTGTGCAACTTTGCCAAGTTTAAGGTCTTCGACCTCTGCAAAAGCGCGAATTTCCGCCTCCAGTTCTTCTAGCGTCCAAGTAGCATCTCGCAACCGCGAAGTCAATCGGTTCAGCATACCACGGGATACCGTAGTTAAAAAATGTCCTGCCTTTTCGTCTGGTTTGAACGGACGCTCACCGAAGAAATAATAAGCGATTTCGAGCAGTTCCGGCAAAACCTTCGCGCGTTCCTTGATGCTATCCATACCGCTAATAAACATTTCGCGATGCCGTGACGTCAACTCCGGCAAATGTTGCGACGCAACAAATCGTTCAATCTCTGTCAGCAATTCAGCATTTTCCGTCGCTCGGATGTGTTGACCGGAAAGGTTTTCCAATTTCTTAAAATCGAAGCGCGCGGGGGATTTTCCGATCTTATCGAGGCTGAACCACTCTACCGCTTGTTCAGTAGTGAAGAAATCTTCGTCACCGTGGCTCCAACCAAGGCGTGCGAGGTAGTTTCGCATCGCGGCAGGCAGATATCCCATGTCCCGATACGCCTCAACGCCAAGTGCGCCATGGCGTTTTGACAATTTCGAACCATCCGGCCCGTGAATCAGCGGAATATGCGCGTAAATCGGTAATTCCCACCCCATCCCTTTATAAATGATGCTTTGACGCGCGGCATTGGTTAGGTGATCATCCCCGCGAATAACATGGGTCACGCCCATGTCGTGATCGTCCACAACAACGGCCAGCATATAGGTTGGTGTCCCGTCTGAACGTAGAAGAATCATATCGTCCAGCGTTTCGTTCTTCCAGGTAACACTGCCTTGAACCTGGTCATCAATCGTCGTTTCGCCGTCGCGTGGCGCATTTAGACGCACAACATATGGCGCGTCGGGCGCTGTTGCGGGGTCCGCATCACGCCATGGGGACCGGAACAAAGGCGGGCGTTTTTCAGCGCGCGCAGCGGTGCGAAATGCATCAATTTCTTCTTTGGTTGAATAACATTTATAGGCCGCGCCCGTTGCCAACATTTCGTTCGCAACCTCAGCGTGGCGTTCCACGCGGCTAAACTGACTGATAGGTTCTTCGTCCCAATCAAGGCCCAGCCAGCGCATTCCGTCATAAATCGCCTCAACGGCTTCGGGTGTGTAGCGTTTGCGATCCGTATCTTCGATCCGCAGCAGAAATTTGCCACCTTGATTGCGGGCAAATAACCAGTTGAACAGTGCAGTCCTTGCCCCTCCGATATGTAAATAACCAGTGGGCGATGGGGCGAAGCGCGTGACGACGTTAGACATGGATTAACCTTTTGGTAACCAGAATGGAGATAGAACCAACGGGCTTTTAGGCCATTTGTGGTGCGGAGAACAAGGCCTGTGATCATTTCAAGCATAACGGAAGCTCTCGAATTCCAGCGACACCGATTGATGTTGTGGACACCGGTCTTGTTTGGCGTCGGAAT
>JAGLUD010000361.1 GCA_023134935.1 Paracoccaceae bacterium
CGTTAGTTGCTAATTTTATGGCACTCGCTTAAGTTTTTGGGAATTCTAGAAAAATCGACAACCGGTTTGCAATTTTGCACTAAGCTGGAGAAGTTAGATGAATTGGGATGATGCGCGGATATTTTTGGCCGTCGCCCGTGAGGGCTCCTTCAGTAACGCGGCAAAACGGTTAGGGGTTCAGCACTCAACGGTTTCGCGCCGCATTCGTGAGTTAGAGAAAAAACTGGCGACACCACTGGTTGAGCGCACATTGACCGGTTTCGATCTGACCGAAGCAGGCGAAGAGTTCAATATTTCGGCGTGCAAAATCGAGCGCGAAATTCTGTCCATTGAAGGAAGTATCAGCGGGCAAAGCAAGGATATCGCCGGTGAGTTACGCGTCACAGCAATCGCCAACATGGCCTCTTCGGTACTGATGCCGATTTTTGCGCGGTTCTGTACCGCCTATCCCAAGATTGATTTGAGGGTGCAGGTCACAAACAACTCGGTACACTTGGCCGAGCGGGATGCAGATGTCGCCCTACGGCAGACAAACACGCCGCTGGAAACATTAATCGGCACACGTGTGGCCACTGTCTCGTCGGCCGTTTATGCCTCCGTTAAGTATTGCGATGCCTTACGTGCGGGACGGGCAGCTGAAACGTGGATCGGGGTCGAATGTTGCGAATACCACAAAACGTGGACCAAGAAGGCGTGTCCACAGGCGGACCATGCATTTTGCGTCGATGACACTCAACTGACTGTCGCTGCCATCAAGGAGGGTCTCGGCGTCGCTTATCTTCCATGCTTCCTTGGCGACAGCGATCCGGCGTTGGTAAGATTTCGTCAACCTGAAGATCAACATGACCTTGGTTTATGGCTGCTTTACCACCGCGATCTACGCAAAAACAAACGTGTGGCCGTTTTCCGAGACCACATGGTGCGCGAGATCAAGGAGGCCTCCGCTCTGTTTGAGGGGGCGGCGCTCACATCGGGTTAGCCTAAATTGGATGAAGGGGGGCGGCTGTACCAGCAGCAAGGCCTTGTAGTGGCGGACCACAAGGCCTTGGCTTACTGATTACAAGGTTACACTGGTTAATTAAAAAACTCGTTCGTAATACTCGGACGGCACGCCCATGTCGCATCCCGAGTTGGTACAGATCACTTTACTACGGGTAAAGCTGTCGTACGGCGCTGATTTCACGGTGCTTAAATACAGTTTATTCGTTTGATCACAGTCAACTGAAATCAACGTAATAAATTGGGCATTATAAGCTAAAAACTTCATCGCCAGGTACCGATAACTACGTACCAATTTAAGTTTGCTAGGTGATTCGACAATACCGCTTTAAGGACATATCCAATTGGATAGGTCCATAACTTTTTTCAGAGATAACAGTGCGGAAACATAGGTGTAGGCGATTTTCTGCTGTGCGAACATACTGTTTCCCAGCCCCAAGATTTTCGAACGAATACCTTAGGTTTCCGGCGTAAATTGTTGATATTAAGGAGAATAATGCAAAATATCTCGAATAATCAAAATATAATCGCGGCCCAAAATAATTCCAGCCGCCGTTCTAGATTCTACAGAAATCCGCGCCGCTTAACCTGTGTCAATACCTTTGGCAAATTCTGATGTATTAGTTTAAACTGTGGCACAATAGTGTTTTGTTTGTGGCGACGCCTTTGGCTTAAAAGAGTATGCGATACGTGATTGTAAACTCAGCATCCAAGCGCCCGTTACGCCTAGTAATAAGTACAACAGTCTCACCGTACAACGGGCAATCTGATTGCTTTCCCGTTGTATTAATAAGTAACCCTGCAAACGGATTGCAGACAATATCAATATGTCGTTGTGACAACAAATTAGGACCAACAAAACCCGTGAAGCTCGACTCGTGAAGCATACTTACCAGAGCTACCATTTGGGTAGCGAACGCAACAATAACGGGTTGCCCTAATAGTTCCCCAACGGAGAATATTTTGATCAAAGCTGGAGGCTACCATGCTTACGACCACACTATCCTTCGATAACTTGCACGCTAATGGTGACTTGTTCACAACCCTTTTTCGTGCTCGCAAACACTCCTTGTTTATGGACACTAAATGGAAATTCCCGGAAACTGACGGGATGGAGTATGACCAGTACGACACTCCGGCCAGTCGTTGGATCGCCGTTCATGAAAATGGCAAGGTGCTTGCTGGCGTCCGCCTGACGCCGACAACCGCGGAATGCGGTGTATATTCATACATGATCCGTGATGCGCAACGCGGCCTGCTCGATACGCTGCCGAGCAATTTACTGGACTATGAGGCGCCAGTCGCCTCGTACATCTGGGAAGCGTCGCGGGTTTTCATTTCCAATGATGTGCCGGAGCGACGTCGCGCACGTGTACAGGCCAGTTTGGTTGCTGAAATGACCGGTGCCGCACGCACCCTAGGTGCCTCGCAAATCATCGGACTAATGCCTGCCCAGTGGGCGCGTTGGACAGAGTATCTTGGTCTAGATGTTGAGGTCGTTGGCCCGGAAATCGATGTTGATGACACCCTAACCAAAGTTGGTGTGTTGAAGCTTGCGTTGAGTCTGCATTAGGCGCGGGCGACACACTGTCGCCCAACCAGTCTTGATTTTAAGGGTCAAATGAAGTTTCGGGTGGAAGCCATGGCAACAGCCTGCGTTGTAGTTTTTGCCCCCAATTTCCCCTTGGCTCGCTCGGCGCGGCTTTTGACAGTAGGGACGGAGATTTCGAGTTCAACAGCAATTTGCTTGTAACTTAACCCATCTCTAAGTCCGCGCAACGCATCTAGTTCTTTGTTCGTTAGGCCACATTGCCCAATGACATAGTCGACCATATTATTGAATTTGTCATCAAGGTGGGAAATTTCTTCGTCAGTAAACTCCCGGTCAGGCCGTGAAATTGTCAGGAATGACCGCTTGTTCAGAGATTTGCGAGAAAACGCAGCGCCATACATCAAGTCGTGCTTTCGCGCTTCCTTCATGACCCCTCGTATGTCGGGCAACTTAATGTCAGACCAGCGTTTGTTTCCGCTTTTTGTGACGCACCAAATTAATATGGGATCAATAAAAAAATAGTTCTTTTCTTCGTAAATTCGCTGCCATTCTTCTGAATACTCCGAGTGAAGGTACTCTGGCCCGCGAAACGTCATATTGAAGGCCATTATAAAGCCTGATTGGCCCAAAAATCTAAGGGAAGAGATTTCTGACTCAAAATTTGGAATTATGGATTTAAGCATGAAGGTCCTCTATGGAAATATTATCTAAAAGTACAAGGTTTTGCGGAAAATAGCAATCGATAATGGAATTAGAGTATCATAAAGTATAACTAGTTACAGGTTTAACATTTTGTCAATTTGGTAATATCTAAGATGTTTACACATAAGAACGCAAGCTAAATAACGTCGCAGCTGAACGCAAGAAACCGGCCATCCTTATTCCCGGTGATTTTGCCAAGCGGCTTTGGGTCGAACCCCATCGTTTTGGCCATTCTCAGGAACGCCGGTGGTCCAAGGAACAAGCACTCATCTGCGCCTTCTTCCTTCAAAAATTCGTTGCATGTTTCCAAAATGCTGCGGCCGACCCACATGTTGTCCAACGAAGTGAATCTTGTAAGCTCCCATACTTTCGGATCAACAGGCGGTTCTTTAGTGCAAATCTCGGCGGGTAACCCCGGTAGGTTTTCAAGGTAAGCATCTCTAATCATGTAAGAATATACGATTTTCCCAAAACTCTGATTTTGATCGGTTCTTACCAGTCGCGCACCGCCGATAACTTTGTCGCCTTCGTGCGCGATGATGTATACCGAGGTCAGAGTGTCATATTGCTCGAACTCCATTGAGTCAGCATGAAAAAGTGGCCAATCCATTTTGTCCACGAACACTTCCTTACGAAGAAGGAGGAAATTCTTGACAAGATGCCAATGAATAATATCGGCTGGAAATTTTAGAACAGCAATTTTCATGTATTTACCCACGTTTTTCGCAATATAACCTAGGCGCGGCTATATTCCTATAGTTACATTTGGTTACCTGCGATCAATCACAGGGATATTACCTGGCTACCAGTGTTTTTTGGGGGTTAGGCTGACGATCACCGCTCGCTATTTCGCGAAGCGTGCTAACATCGTTAATAGTTACTACAGAAAGTTTTTCGAATGTAATAATGCCGCGATCTTGTAAATCCTTGAAGCAACGGCTGACAGTTTCAGGTTGCACACCGATATATTCGGCTAAATCAACGCGGCGCACCGGGATTTTGGCAACAGCAGTGTTTTTGGCGTCACTTAGCTCTCGATGGTTGCACTCGATGATAAATGAGGCCAACTTCTCCAAAGCCTGCTTCTTAGACATATCCACAGAGTGATCGATTGCGCGAAAAGTTTGTTCACGGAGGTTCCTCCAGACTGTATTCTGCGCGTCCGTATTTGTAGATACGACCCGCTCGAACACTTCAGGTGAAAGCCGGCAAACCTTCGAGTTGCCGAGTGAAATAAGATTGCAGCGGTTTCTGTTTGAGATCCCACGAAGGTCGATAATATCGCCTTGCATATACAGCGCAGCGATAGACTTTCGACCGTCGGCCATAAGATGCTGCAAACTGAGGACGCCCGATGATACCGCAACAATTGGCCATTGCATCAGTGCTTCGTCGGACAAAGCATCGCCCCGTTTCATGCTAGCGGACTGGGAGCGTCCGTTAAGTTGTATAAGCTCGTCGGTCGTAAGCCGTGCGCAAAAGTTGCCGGAGTCGCAATGCAAAGTGCAACTTTTGCAGATAGTCGGTATCTGTGATTCCATCAGGTAAAGCCTTGTGGGTGTCATTAATTTTGTCGCTTTGACCAGTATATCTTGCCCGCATGATTACCGCTTGATCTATATCAATTAGAGGCAAGGCGCTGTATTTCGAGGATGGCATCATCGCAGCTGCAAGGTATACTGATCGGATGATCGAAGTACCAAACACTATGCCAGTACATCTTTTTGCAGCAATTATGGTTGCCGCCAGCGCGACAATTTACGGCTTTGGATACTTGCATCGTGAAATCAGCTTCGCCCGAAGTTTCTGGAAAACCCTTCCTGCATTGATGATGGCCGGTTTCGCTATGTACTTTCGTGACTCTCCATTATTAGCTGCTGCGATGTTGTTGTGCGCGCTTGGCGACTATTTTTTGTCGCGGGCGCAGTATCGGTTCATTCCTGGATTGATCGCGTTCTTGGCAGGGCATATTGTCTACATCGCGTTGTTCGGAAGATTGATTTCAGGGCTGACCTTTGACTGGACCATGGCGTTGATTATCCTGTATTCCGGCATATTCGCAGCATATTTATGGCGCGCTGCACGTCAGTACCGGTGGCCCGTGTTGGCATATATCGCTGTAATCACCGCGATGGCTGGTATTTCGTTCATGTTGCCGTCGGCATACTTCCTGACAGTCATGGGCGTTATTGTCTTCGTTTTTTCCGATAGCGTGCTAGCAGTCCGAATGTTTGTTGTGCGCGACCAACGGGTAAAACTGATACTATCCTGGGTCGTTTGGGTTTC
The DNA here is from genome assembly GCA_023134935.1 of Paracoccaceae bacterium. Lineage (GTDB taxonomy): Bacteria > Pseudomonadota > Alphaproteobacteria > Rhodobacterales > Rhodobacteraceae > NORP23. Next base: position 5,540 of record JAGLUD010000361.1, read on the forward strand.
CTATATTGCAGGCCAATCGTTGATACTAATCGGAGTCGTTGGGGCAACCTAACGG
>JAGLUD010000362.1 GCA_023134935.1 Paracoccaceae bacterium
ATGCCCGCTTCACGTAAGCGGTGCAATACAAACGATGGCAGGTCGAACTGCATTTTGTCGCCTTTTCCGTTGATGAAGAACTTCGCGTAATCGGGGTTTTCATCGGCGAAGGTTTCAAAAAACTCTTGGCCGACCTCGTATGACGCTTGGCTGATGCAAGGTCCGACTGCGGCGGAAATGTCTTCGCGTTTGGCGCCAAGGTTGATCATGGCGTCGATCGTGTTGTCGGTAATGCCGTTCATCGCGCCCTTCCAACCAGCGTGGGCGGCACCGACGACTTTGGCGTTAGGGTCCGAGAATAACACTGGGGCGCAGTCGGCGGTCAGAATGCCAAGGCCGATGCGCGGGTTTTTCGTTACCATTGCGTCGGCTTTAGGGCGTTCACCAAGCCAGGCGGGTTCGGTTACTTCGATCACGTCTGTGGAGTGTACTTGATGAAGCGACAGCAATGCGTTGGTTGGTAATCCTGCGGCTTGGGCAACACGGGCGCGGTTGATTTTGACTAAAGCGGGATCGTCAAATGAACCGGTTCCGCAGTTTAAGCCACCGTATATGCCATCCGACACGCCGAATTCGCGGGTGAAGAACCCGTGGCGTGTCGGTCTAAGGTCGGGGTCACTCAGGAAGTTCAGCATCGTCTTCAAATCCAGGTGCGTGTGGCGCGTCATTGTGGACGATGGCCATGACTTTGAACAAAGTGCCCATTTCGTCTGGGTGAGTTAGGCGGTGATGAGCCGAGCCGATTTCTTCGACGATCTTTTGATCTGCACCGCCGGCCAGCGTTTGGGCGCGTTGGTTGATGCCGATTCGTTGCAGGAAGGTACCTTGCGGGGCAAGGCCTTCTGTCCGCGCGGCACCAGCTGCGCGCGCGATGGCGGCAAAATTTACATGAGCGGTTACGTCGGCCTCCCCGTGGGGGTGGTCAAGTTCGTTAACGGAATCGTGGTTTTGCACAGCTTGCAGCGTGTCGCCTGCGCCATCCCAGTCGCCATAGTCGATAACCAGTGCCACGCCGCCTTGCTTGGCGATGTGGTCGCCAATAGTGGCGGCGGCGTTCTCGGCGGCATAGGATACTTCGGCAAACAGGTTTTCAGGCAAGCCCGTGAAGAATTCGTCAAGGTCGGTGTTCGGCGTAGGGCGATCAAGCTTGAAGGCCAGTTTTCCGTCGACGACATCAACCATACGTTCGCGCCAGCCAGCGTCGCTGGGGCTGAACTGATGAATGGGTAGGGCATCGAAAAACTCGTTCGCGACGAGGAAAATCGGTAGGTCGGGTAGTTCTTCAACGGAGTTTGCCCAGTTTGGCGCCCCTTCCATTATCAATGTCGCGGCTTGCTTGCGGCGCATGGAGGGGCTTGTTTCAACCAGCCAGATTTCGGCAGCTTCAAGGAATGTCGGCATTGCCTCGGCGGTGCGAAGAATGTCTGCCATCAGGGTGCCACGGCCGGGGCCTAGTTCAACCAGCGCGAACTTTTCGGGGCGGCCTTGGTCTACCCATGTCTGGATTAGCCAAAGAGCCAGCATTTCGCCGAACATCTGGGAGACCTCGGGCGCGGTGACGAAATCACCGTCGGGGCCGAATGGGTCGCGTGTGGTGTAATAGCCGTGCGTTGGGTCGCTTAGGCAGATGTGCATGTATTCGGCGACGCTGATCGGGCCAGCGTCGGCAATGCGGGATTTTATAATTTCGGTAAGCTCGGTCATGTGCGTC
>JAGLUD010000363.1 GCA_023134935.1 Paracoccaceae bacterium
TTCGTCGCAATATATTCCCTGGGCCAAGGGAGTGTGTTGCGACGTGTTCAAGCACACTTTTCAACGATTGCAAAGAGGGGATCGGAAGTTTCATGAAAATGTCATGAATGCGGAGGCCCCACTACGGAAACGGGGCCTCGGAATTTTACATGCAGGCTTTGAACAGCGCTTTCGTGTTTTCCAGCGTCATTTCCACGGGATTACCGCCAACGCTTGGATCGGCCAGTGCCATTACTGACAGCTCGTCAATACGGTCTGTTTCCACGCCCATTTCGGTCAGGTTTTTGGGAATGCCGAGGCTGTCGTTCAGTTCTTGAACATAAGCTTTGAAACCGTCGAAGCCGCCTTTGATGTCCAAATACCCGTTCAGCGTTTCAATCCGGCCCTCGATGTAGGAGCGGTTGAAATCCAGCACTGGCGGGATCACTACGGCGTTGGTTGTGCCATGGTGCGTGCCATAAACTGCGCCGATTGGGTGAGATAGGGCATGCACCGCGCCGAGACCTTTTTGGAACGCCGTAGCCCCCATCATTGCCGCGCTCATCATATGGGCGCGGGCTTCCAGATCGCTAGCATCGGCAAAGGCACGCGGCAGGTATTCTTTGACGAGACGCAGGCCTTCGACCGCGATGCCTTGGGACATCGGGTGGTAGTGAGGCGAGGAATATGCCTCCAAACAATGCGCGAAGGCGTCCATGCCCGTACCTGCGGTGATGAACTTTGGCATGCCGACGGTTAGTTCGGGGTCGCAGATCACGATGCTTGGCAGGACTTTCGGGTGGAAGATGATTTTCTTCACGTGGGTTTCGGAATTGGTGATAACGCTGGCACGCCCGACTTCGGAGCCTGTGCCAGCCGTGGTTGGCACGGCGATGATCGGGGCGATGGCGTCTGCGTCGGCTCGGGTCCACCAGTCGCCTACGTCCTCGTAATCCCAAAGGGGGCGGGTTTGGCCTGCCATGAAGGCGACCATCTTGCCAAGGTCGAGGCCAGAGCCGCCGCCGAAAGCGATAACGCCGTCGTGGTTGCCAGCCTTATACATGGCCACGCCCGCTTCGAGGTTCTTCTCGTTCGGGTTGGGGTCCACTTCGGAGAACATGGCGCGGCCAAGACCAGCGGCATCCATGATGTCCAGCGTGGTTTGCGTAATCGGCAGACCTGCTAGGCCCTTGTCCGTCACTAGCAGCGGGTTTTTCATACCAGTGGCAGCACAAGCTTCTGCCAGTTCTTTGATCCGGCCATTGCCGAATTTGATCGCGGTTGGGTAAGACCAGTTTCCAATCAGGTTCATGATGTGACTTTCTTCAAGTGATACGATTTTGGTCGCGTGAGGTTTTGGAAACCGAGAACGGAGAGCGCTCCGCCGCGGCCAGTGTTTTTACAACCCGTCCAGCATAGGCCGGGGTCGAGGTAATCTGCGCGGTTCATGAACACGGTTCCGGTTTCCAGTTCGCGACCGATTTTGGCAGCGCGTTCAGCGTCGTTGGTCCAAAGCGAACAGGTGAGACCGAATTCTGAGTCATTCATCAACGCAATCGCCTCGTCGTCGGAAGAAACTTTCATGATGCCAACCACAGGGCCGAAGCTCTCGTCACGCATGACGCGCATCTCGTGGTTCACATTGGTCAGGATTTGCGGCATCAGATAGGTGGCTCCGTCATCCTCGGGGAACAATGCCGGATCAATCATCGGGATCGCACCAGCGGCGATTGCTTCGGATGTCTGTGCGCGAACCTCGTCTGCGAAACGAATGTTGGCCATTGGGCCTTGGGTCGTCTCAGGGTCCAGTGGATTACCTAGTTTATATGTGTTCACCGTAGCCACAGCCTTGGCAACGAATTCATCGTAAAGGCTGTCGATCACGTAAATTCGCTCGATCCCGCAGCAACATTGGCCAGAGTTGAACATCGCCGCGTCGATCAGCGTATCAACGGCAGCGTCCAGGTCAGCGTCGTCCATGACATATCCGGGGTCTTTGCCGCCGAGTTCTGTACCAACACCTGTGAAAGTGCCCGCCGCTGCGCGTTCCATCTGTTGGCCGCCACCGACGGAGCCAGTGAAATTCACGAAGCCAAAATTGTTGCCAGCGATCAGCGCCGAAGTGGTGTCATGATCAAGGAATACGTTCTGGAAAACATCGGCTGGAACGCCTGCCTCGGTAAAGGCTTGCACCATGCGCTCACCAGCCAACAAAGTCTGGCTTGCGTGTTTTAGCACAACCGCGTTGCCAGCAATCAGGGCGGGGGAAACGGTGTTAATGGCCGTCAGGTACGGGTAGTTCCACGGGGCCACGACTAACACAACGCCATGCGGTTCGCGTTCAATCCGGCGCTCGAAGTTGGCGCTGTCTTCAACGATCATCGGCTTCAATGCTTCAACAGCAATCGCGGCCATGCCCGACGCACGTTCTTCAACGCCACCGAATTCACCGCCGTAGCGCACTGGACGACCCATCATGTGGGCGATTTCCAGTACGATCTCGTCGTTCAACTCGCCTAGACGTGCAACGCCGGCTTGTACCAGTTCGATACGCTCGGTCAGTGGGCGTCGCGCCCATGCTTTTTGCGCAGCACTAGCGCTGGCAACAACCGCCTCGGCGGCCTCCATTGAAAGCGCAGGACGCTCGGCATAAACCGAGCCGTCGATCGGCGAGATACACTTGATCAACTTGGTCATTT
>JAGLUD010000364.1 GCA_023134935.1 Paracoccaceae bacterium
TCCCGTCGCCATGCGCCGCCGCACTGGTGAACACCACTGCCGAGTTCTCAACCGAGCGGCCGAACGCCCCGAACATTGGCCGTGAATAGACAGGCTGCGGTGTGGGGATCGACGCATTCGGGTCACCCATCTGCGCCATTACGATTGTTCCGCCCAGCAGCACCATTTCGGGTTTCACGCCAAAGAACGCAGGGTTCCAGAACACCAGATCGGCGCGTTTCCCCTCGGCGATCGAACCGATGTGCTTGGATATCCCGTGTGCAATCGCAGGATTGATTGTGTATTTCGCGATGTAACGGCGAACACGGAAGTTATCGTTGTCGCCGGTTTCCTCGGTTAAACGGCCACGTTGTTTCTTCATCTTGTCAGCGGTTTGCCACGTTCGGATCAGCACCTCGCCCACGCGCCCCATCGCCTGACTGTCACTTGCGATGACCGAAAACGCGCCTATGTCATGCAGAATATCTTCGGCTGCAATGGTTTCGCGCCGGATGCGGGATTCTGCGAACGCGATGTCCTCGGGGATGCTGGCGTCAAGGTGGTGACACACCATCAGCATATCGAGGTGCTCTTCCAGCGTGTTCACCGTGTAGGGCATCGTCGGGTTGGTGGAGGCCGGAATGACATTTGCCTCCCCGCAAATCTTGATGATGTCGGGGGCATGGCCGCCGCCTGCTCCCTCCGTATGGAAGGCGTGAATGGTGCGGCCCTTGATGGCGCCGACGGTGTGTTCCAGAAAACCGCTCTCGTTAATAGTGTCGGTGTGGATCATGACTTGAACGTCCATCGCATCGGCCACGCTTAGGCAATTGTCGATTGCAGCGGGGGTGGTGCCCCAGTCTTCGTGCAGTTTAAGCGAACAGGCCCCGCCCAGAATTTGCTCGTGCAGCGCGGCAGGCTGGCTAGCGTTGCCTTTGCCAGCAAAGGCGAGGTTCATGGCAAAAGCATCGGCGGATTGCATCATGCGCCCGATGTGCCAAGGACCAGGCGTGCAGGTGGTGGCCAACGTGCCGTGCGCCGGGCCAGTGCCACCGCCAAGCATGGTTGTAACGCCGGAATGCAGCGCATCATCGATTTGTTGTGGGCAGATGAAATGGATGTGGCTGTCAAACCCGCCAGCCGTCAGGATACGCCCTTCACCCGCTATAGCTTCGGTTCCAGGGCCGATAATAATGTCGACATTCGGTTGGATATCGGGGTTGCCAGCCTTACCGATCTTGTGAATTAGTCCGTCTTTCAGTCCCACATCAGCCTTATATATACCCGAGTGATCAACGATCAGCGCATTGGTGATCACCGTATCCACGGCCCCCTCCGCACGTGTCGTTTGGGACTGCCCCATACCGTCACGCATAACTTTGCCGCCACCGAACTTGATTTCTTCGCCGTATGTGGTGAGGTCGCGTTCAACCTCGATTATTAGGTCGGTATCGGCAAGCCGGACCTTATCGCCAACGGTTGGGCCAAACATATGAGCGTAAGAGGTGCGGGGAATGTTAGTGGGCATCAGAGGCCTCCCATCACTTGTTGATTAAAGCCGAACACCTTGCGCGCCCCGCCATATGGCACCAAATGCACCTCGCGGGTTTGCCCGGGCTCAAAGCGCACGGCGGTACCTGCCGCTATGTTCAAACGAAAGCCAAGGGCGGATTTGCGGTCGAATTCCAGCGCCGGATTAACCTCGCCGAAATGATAATGGCTGCCAACCTGCACGGGGCGATCGCCAGTGTTCGACACCGTCAGCGTAATTGGTTTTGCATCTTTGTTGAGGGTGATAACACCATCAGCGGGGAAAATTTCTCCGGGGATCATTGCTATATCCTATCTGATTGGCTGATGGACGGTCACAAGTTTTGTGCCATCCGGAAACGTTGCTTCAACCTGCACGTCGTGGATCATCTCGGCGATGCCTTCCATGCATTGGTCGCGGGTAATTACGGTCGCGCCTGCAGACATCATGTCTGCAACCGAACGGCCATCGCGTGCACCCTCAACCACATAATCCGTGATTATTGCGATTGCTTCGGGATGGTTAAGCTTTACGCCTCGTTCCAGCCGTCCACGGGCAACCATGGCGGCAAGGCTGACAAGAAGCTTGTCTTTTTCTCTTGGGGTCAAGTTCATTGGTGGTCCTTACATATGCCAGATACGGGGTAATTCACAGCCGCGAAACTGCGTTAAGAATGCAACCAGCGCGGCGCGTAACGGCTGGGCATCAGGGGCAAGAAAACGAACCGATAGCATACCGTTCCAAGCCGAGGCGCCGGCTTCGACCCCTTCGAACTTCAACAGGCTTCGGGCATGGTCAATTCGCGCCTCTGCGTCAGGGGCGATATATAGTATCGTTGATAATGCACGGTTGCCGTTCAGTGTAGCGGTTGTTGACAAAGTTTTGGTTGTCGGCGAACCGAAACGCAGCGCATCCGCAAAAACCAGCCGCCCTCCTCGACGCACCCGCCACTGGTCCGATATCGAGGCCTCGCGCAACGTCTCTCCCATCGCGCGGCGGCCAAGCACCAAGGTTTCGACCGCCAGCAGATGCGCGGTATCAGCCATTTCGACGTTTAGCTGGCGCTTAAGGACGGAACCCTCGAACAATATCGTTTCCTGCGGAAGCCATTCCAGACGGCTGTTCGCTTCAAGCGTCAGCATGTTTGTAATTTTTGCAGCCCCGGAGCAGGACTTATAGATTCTCTCAGCCGCTTGGGTTGTCACGCAAAGTGCTGTGTTTGCCTCAACTTTCGCAGAATACTCAAGTTGGTCACCACCCGTCACGCCGCCAGAGGTATTTAGGAAAGCGGCTTCGGGCGTAGGTTGAAAATTTCGCGGCAACAACGCCTTTGCGCAACCACTTTGATGCAGGTGCCGCAATCCTGTCGCCCCGAACACAACGTCCGCACGCCCATGTGCGCGTTGCAACGGTTTTCCTGAATTAGGAGTATCTAACATCCACCCTACATATCCGCGACGTACCGGACTTATTAAATTTGCGTGCGCCACGTCTTTAATATGTGTTGGTATCAAATGATAGCAGCTTTCGACGCATTACCGGCCTAAGGTATTGAAAGGTTTCGTGCGAACCTACCGTGTGTAATCGATTGATGCCATTCCCTGCCCCGCCACATCAGAAACAAGGCCTTCAGCGGTATATTCAAAGGTTTTCCAGCGTCCGTCATCTGCCATCCAGCTAACCGGCCTGTCTGCCAGATCGCACTCATAAGTCGTGATTATTCCTTCTGCATCCAGATGCGAAAGCAATCTATCGCCGTCATTGTATGGAAAACGCTCAACTCTTCCGCCCTCGCCCGCGATGGCCGTTACCCTTCCAGCAGCATCTGATTGCTGCCAAAATGTAGCGCCTGATGTCGCAACCAGCTGAGGATGTCCGCGTATGTCAGGCTCCGAATAAATCACGTCGGATTCACCGTGTGTTGGCAGCGGTACAGATCCTCCCTTTCCGACGAGCATTGCCGGGTCACCCGCGCCATCCAGAACAACCCCGCCGACCCATTTTCCGTTAACTGCGAAATCAACCTGACCGTCTCGTTGATCTCGGATAACTTGAGTTCCATCCGGTCCGGTCTCGGTGACCGTAAACTGGTCCGCCATTATGGGATGACGAACCATTTCTGTGCGAAAACTGTTACCGTCGGCATCAACTCTCACCTGCACAATTCGCCCGTCTTCAACCGCACCCCAACTGTCAAAACGGGTTTCCAGACTGCCGGGACCGTTCAACAGGTTTACACGGCCGTTAACATCCTGACTGATAGTAAGTGACGATCCATCGACAAAATGCACAAGTTCTAGCGAGCCCTCGTTATTATAAACGAATTCGGTTTTACGGTTCAGCGCATCAGAAGTCCTGCTTAGTTGGCCGTGCTGGTACTCATACCCAACTTTTCGCCCCATCGAACCTTCCCGCGGTCGCCTGATACATTTCAGATCCAGAGCGAACATAAGCGCTGACACCGCCATCGCTTTCGTTGAAGAACAACGTTCGCGTGTTACCGTCTTGTTCAACCAACACGCCAAATGTCCAAGCCCAACCGGGTCCCATACCCGTATCGGGCGCATTTGCAATGTATCTACGCGCAAGCACCAACGGCCAACCGCGCGCCGCGATAGACATGTCTGCGAATGTAAGTTGAAGGTATCCGTTCAGTTGAACAGCCTGTTGGTGAAACGCTTCCGGCAGCGCAAGTTCATACGGAAGTGGCGAAACCACCGCGGCGGGAACCGCAAAAACAGGCACTTGCTCTTCTGCCTCTATGCTCGGCGCCACCATAAAGAAGAACGCAATAACTTTCAGCATGGCTTTCATCAGTCATGACTCCCGAACAATGCTTCACCAGACGGTACTGGCAATCTCGGATACAAACCCGACGCATCATGCAAACTGCGCATTTTCAGCTGCATGCCGAGCCGCAGTTCCCCCGCCTCCGGATCTACGTCCAGCAATTCGATGCTGTAAATTGTAGAAGGCATCAGCCAGTGGATATTGCCTTCGATCACCTCACCGGTCTCCAGATTAGACCAAGCAACTGTCGCAATATTTTCAGCACCTGTCAGCCGGTACAATCCGGGCTGCGGTGGCTGCAAAACGATAAGGGGTGGCTTAACACCCGCAGGTACGATGAAGTGTTCGCCGGGTAACAACGCCTGCTCTCCGGACAAGACTGTTTCACCGACAAACGAGCCGTCCGGCCTTTGCAAACGCACTCGCACAGCCAGCGGTTCTTCTCGCGCCTGCTCACTCCAGTAATAGCTGTGACTCAATATTACGAAAGATATCGCCGTTCCGCCCTCGACAGGGACGCCCCAACTACCCACCGAAAATGAATTACCTTCAGCGTCAATCCAATATGGTGTAAGTTGCGGGTGACCGCCCCCTTCAATCAATTCTAAAACGAGCTGGCCGCTTGTCGGAATTTCAATGCGAAAGTAGTCACGGTCCACCCTAGGCATAAGCCGAAATCGCAGGGTCTCTCCAGGCTTCGTTATTGAGGCCATTTCAAGCGTATCATTTGGTTCAACGAACGGCTCCGCGGTGAACCATATCTCCATCGAGACATTCATTTGTTCGATCAAAGGCGCGGGCGGAACCACAACCAAATTTGCACTCGTTTCAGGTGAAAGGTAGACCCAGCCTTCTACGAATTCTGTCGCACCGTCTTCCAGCAGCCGAGAATACGTGAAATCGTCTGGAAACAGAGAATCAAGTTTTGCGAAACCGGAGTGATCAGCCGAAACATTTAAAGATACGTTCGGGCTTGCGGCAGAGAATTCAATTTCTTGAAATGTTTTGGGCGTGTCCAACACGAGTTCTTGCGCCGAAGCCGGTAACGCTGCCAGAAACTACAATAACAGAACTAACACCCGAGCGGGTGGAAAGGACTTCCAAAACCCACTCAACAATTGAAATCATCCTGCGATTCTCTAATTTGTCGACGCTATCACAAAAGCAAATATTGCCCCAATTTGCCCTAGCAATATCAAGCGAGCTCAATTCTAAAAGCGAGCCAATAAGTATTACGGACCCGCGACCATTGTGCCCCCGGCGCGCGAACGCGCTGGGGAGTTCTTTAGCTTAGTAACCACCCTTACGGCGGCTTTCGGGCAGGCCTGCAACTTTGCCGCCCTGCTTAGATGGGTCGCCCGGGAACAATTCGTACACATCGCGCTGGCTTAGCTTTTCGCCCCAAGCGTCGCTCATCGCTTTAACAATTTTGCGCGTGTTGGGCTGATTACCGCCGTTGTCGATATATTCTTCGCGCAAGAAGTTCATCAAGTCCCAGTGCTTATCCGTCAGCTCGATCCCCTCTTGAGCGGCCAATAGCATCGCGACGCCCTTGTTCCAGTCTTCAACATTTTCCAGATGACCGTTCGCATTGGTTTCGATTGTATTGCCTTCGTATTCAAATGACATTGTCTTTCCCCCAGTTTGGTTGTTGCACGATTATACATTCAAACAACAGGATGTGTCAATTTACATGGAGGTAGGCGACTCAGATAGTATGTCGTGATTAACGGCGCTCCGCTCGGCGGCTCCTTCAGCAGGTATCATCATAAGCTATTCCACGCGCAGTTAGCTCACCTTTGGCGATTCCGTCAGAAAATGACAATTGTGGGCGACAACTTATTTTTCACGCATCAATCTGGACGAAATTGCCTTATTCTCATACGGACACGTTCCTTAAACGCTCTAATATTGTAGTTATGCGTATTAATGAATAATTATTTCCTTTTATTTACAAGATGTTGCGACATGGGTGGCAAGAAATTCAAATAAAACATTATAGTTTTTGCTGTTTTCCTGAAGTCCGCCTAATTTCCGCCCGAATTGAACTGCATAAATATCAGCAATTGATCCGAAGAGTTGTTCTGACGGTCAAACATTAAACTCTGGAGTTCTGGAGTAGTGAGGCCAAGCGGCCATTCTAGTACCGGTTCATTTGGAGCCAAATTATTAACCTACACCCTTGGAAGGGGACACATTATGAAACTGTTCACAAAATTCGCAAATGACGAGTCCGGCGCTGTAACTGTAGACTGGGTTGTTTTGACTGCTGCTATCGTTGGTATTGCGATTGCTGTTATCTCGCTGATTTCCGGCGGCATCCAAGATGCTTCAAACGGCATCAACGACGAGCTTGGCAACGCATCCTCGGTAACTTTCTAATATAGAAGTTAACGAACGCTATCTCAGGTAGCATCGAAATATTTGAACCGGGGTGACATTTTCACCCCGGTTTTATT
>JAGLUD010000365.1 GCA_023134935.1 Paracoccaceae bacterium
AACATGGTCGTTTGCACGCTGTGTTCGTGCTATCCATGGCCCGTTCTGGGTCTTCCGCCGATCTGGTACAAGTCCCCGCCCTACCGTTCCCGCGTTGTTATTGACCCGCGCGGTGTTTTGGCAGATTTCGGCCAGAGCGTTCCAGAAGACACCGAAGTTCGCGTTTGGGATTCGACTGCTGAGGTTCGTTATCTTGTGATACCGAAACGCCCTGAGGGCACCGATGGTTGGAGCGAGGAAAAGCTCGCTGAGCTTGTCACGCGCAATTCGATGATCGGCACAGGCATGGCGCTTAACCCTGACGAGCTGCAAACATGAACGGCGGGCAGGACCTTGGCGGGGTGATGGGCTTCGGTCCGGTTATCGACGAACAAAACGAGCCACATTTTCATGAAAACTGGGAGGCCCGCGTTCTTGGCCTGACCCTCGCGATGGGGGCCTTAGGATTGTGGAATATCGACAAAGGCCGTCACGCTCGCGAAAATCGCCCACCATCCGAATACCTTAGCTGGAGCTATTACCGCATATGGTTAGGTGGGTTGGAGGTTCTGCTCAACCAATGTGGATTGCTTGTCGACGCCGTTAATGCGACCTCCAAAAACCTACAACCGCTGAGTGCTGAAAACGTTTCCGCTACCCTTGCCAAAGGAGGACCAGCAAACCGTCCTCCACAAGGTCCTGCGAAGTACAAAGTCGGCGACAGCATCATCACCAAGAACATCCACCCAACACACCACACGCGCCTGCCCCGCTATTTACGTGGCCATGTCGGCGAGGTGGTTATCGTTCACGGGTCACACGTGTTTCCAGGTTTTTCAGCGCACGACAAAGGTGAAAATCCGCAGTGGCTCTATACTGTTCGATTTAAAGCGACTGACTTGTGGGGTGCGAATAAAAACGCCAATGATCACGTTCACGCTGATTTATGGGAGCCGTATTTTGTCTGAGCATGTAAGCGATCTGGCACGACAATTGCCCGAAATTCCAGTGGATGACGATGGCCCTGTATTCGCAGAACCGTGGGAAGCGCAAGCCTTTGCCATGACTGTAAAATTACACGAAAAAGGTGCGTTCACTTGGCCGGAATGGGCGACAGCGTTAAGCGGCGAACTAAAGGCTGCGGGCGAGCATGACAGCGTTGATAACTATTACCTGCACTGGCTAAGCGCGTTGGAAAAGCTGCTGAACCAGAAAAACATCGTGCAAACTGACGAGCGCGAGGCATGCAAGGCGGCTTGGGATAAAGCCGCCCGCGCCACACCTCACGGCACGCCGATTATATTGGGTGCGTAGCTAAACCCTATTTCGCAGGTTCCCACTGCGGCGTGAAGCAACCGAGGATTTTGTTTACCGCTTCGTCGATTACGGCTGGATCGTTGTATTTCACAACCGCAACCAAACCACGTTTTTTATCCTCGAATACCGACTCAACATTGGCGTCGATATCAGCCTTGACCATCGCCGCATCGAAAACGCGGGTGATCGCCATTTTCCGAAGATCAGGTTTGAAGATCTTGCCCACTTGTGTTTTTGGCAGCTCGTCCAGAATTTCTACATGCTTAGGAATGGCTGCTTTTTCGCCGATGTGTTCCTTCAGGTAAGCGTTCAGATCATCCACGGATATATTTGCCCCGTCGATCAGCTCAACATAAACACAAGGCACCTCGCCAGCATGGGCGTCCGGTTGACCAATGGCGCCAGTAAAGGCAACAGCCTCATTTCCAGCCAAGGCTTCCTCGATAATCGCGGGGTCAATGTTGTGACCACCGCGAATAATCAAATCCTTCGCGCGGCCTGTGATCCACAGATACCCATCCGCATCAATTCGCCCCAAGTCGCCAGTGCGCAGGTATTTTCCATCCGCAAACAATCCGGTGTTCTTTTCTGCCTCAGTATAAGTGTGACCTGTGACAACGCCCGGATTGTCGACGCAAATTTCGCCAATTTCGTCGACACCGCATTCCTTGATGATATTGCCATCATCGTCGCTGTTAAGGATTTTGGTTTCACAATACGGGAACGGCAGCCCAACCGAGCCAATCTTGCGTTCGCCGTGTGGTGGATTGATGGAGACAAGGCACGTGGCCTCGGTCATGCCGTAACCCTCAAGAATTTTCACACCAGCGGATTCCT
>JAGLUD010000366.1 GCA_023134935.1 Paracoccaceae bacterium
CTCGGCGGCGGCTTCGGCTTTACGCTTGAGGATTTCGAAGGCGGATTCACGATCAATCTTCGCTTCATAAAGGCCTGCTAGCGGCGATCTGGCTATCACGGCGGCACGCTCCTCATCCGAAATTGTCCCAAGGCGTGAGGATGGTGGGCGGATCAAAGTGCGCTCAACAATCGAAGGCACGCCTTTCTTCACGAGGGTGGAGACTACGGCCTCCCCTACTCCGACGTCGCGAATCGCTTCGACCGTATCAAAGGCTGGGTTAGGGCGGAAAGTTTCTGCAGCAGCCCGCAAAGCTTTCTGGTCGCGCGGCGTGAACGCACGCAACGCATGCTGGAACCGGTTACCCAGCTGGCCCAAGATATCAGAGGGCACATCGTCAGGGTTCTGGGTGATGAAGTACACGCCCACTCCTTTGGAGCGGATCAGACGGGCAACTTGTTCCACCTTGTCGATCAACGCTTTCGGAGCGTCGTCAAATAACAAATGCGCTTCATCAAAGAAGAAGACAAACTTCGGCTTGTCGGGATCACCAACTTCAGGGAGGTTCTCGAATAATTCGGACAACATCCACAACAAGAAAGTCGCGTAAAGGCGCGGCGATTGCATAAGGCGATCAGCCGCAAGGATGTTCACACGCCCCTGCCCGTTTGGAGTTTTCGCGATCATATCGTCCAGATTAAGGGCTGGTTCACCAAAGAACTGCAATGCGCCCTGATTTTCCAGAACGATCAAACGGCGCTGGATTGCCCCGATCGAAGCCTTGGAAATATTGCCATAGCGCAGCGTTAGGTCGCCCGCATTTTCACCCAGCCAAACCAACAACGATTGCAAGTCTTTAAGGTCCAGCAACAGCATGCCATTCTCGTCTGCCATGCGAAAAGCGATATTGAGCACGCCCTCTTGCGCATCGGTCAATTCCAGCAGGCGGGACAATAGCAACGGTCCCATTTCGGAGATAGTCGTGCGAACGGGGTGACCCTTTTCGCCAAACATGTCCCAGAACACGACAGGAAAATCTTCGTACCCATAATCATCGAACCCGATTGTATCGGCACGTGAAATCAGTTTTTCGTGCAATTTGTGGTTTGCCGAACCAGGAACGGCAAGACCAGATAGATCGCCTTTCACGTCAGACAAGAAAACAGGAACACCTTGCTTGGAAAAGCTCTCGGCCAGAATTTGCAGAGTAACCGTTTTACCAGTGCCCGTTGCACCGGCGATTAGACCGTGGCGGTTCGCATATTTTAAAATCAGGTTTTGCGGGTCAGCGTAATCAATTCCACCGCCGCCAACAAATATCCGGTCGTTTTCCATAAAAAGTCCTTTGTCAAATTCTTTCCTCGGAAATAACGCGGACAGCGTAACAATGCCAGTGTTTATGCGTTCAAGATTGGTGACACATCGCGCATTTCGATTGACAGGCAAACAAGAGAGTGACGAAATATCGATGACTGGAGGGCGCAATGCTATCACAAACCCAAAACACCCCGTATTGGTGGCTAGATGCGCCACGCCCGCCTGAAATTTCTCAGGACCAGCCCGCTAAAGTAGATGTCGCCATTGTTGGCGCGGGGTTCACCGGCTTGAACGCCGCACTGGTTCTAGCTCGAGCGGGCTTGACCGTGGCTGTGTTCGAGGCGGGG
>JAGLUD010000367.1 GCA_023134935.1 Paracoccaceae bacterium
ACAATCGTTAAGGCGATGTTTACCAATCCTGAACAAATCAACGCATGGTTCGCGCGTTGGGACGCATCAAGTGCCGATGTGGCGTTGATGCAAAAGGTTAACCCTGTGTTTATTCCGCGCAACCATCGAATTGAGGAGGTTATCGTTGCCGCCAACAAAGGCGATCTGGAGCCGTTCGAGCGGCTAAATGCTGTTCTGGCGCATCCTTACATTGAGCAGCCCGAAAACGTCGAATTCGAAAATGCGCCCATGCCCGAGGAAATTGTGCAGGCGACATTCTGCGGAACCTAGGATTTTGTTTGCAATCGGAAGGGTTTTACCAAAGAGTAAACGCCTCTGAAACCAACATCCGAGGCGCCTATGACAAGCTCTGCTTTTCCCCCGATTTTTGATGGCCACAATGATGTCCTGTCTTTGCAACTAAAGGCTGGAGCAGGCGCTCGCACGGGGTTTACGAACGGTTATGAGGCGCACATTGACGTGCCCAAATCCCGCATTGGCGGGTTTGGCGGTGGGTTCTTCGCGATCTATGTTCCTTCGCCCGGCGATTTTGACCACTATTACGAGATGATGCGGCAGCCGAAATACGACTTGCCGTTGCCCGCCCCTGTGCCACAGGCGGAAGCCGAGCCGATCATGTTGGCGCAGGCTGAAATCTTACGCCAGCTAGAGGCCGATGGGGCGCTTAAGGTTTGCACAACGACTGCGGAAATTCGCGAATGTCTTAACACTGGGTTAATGGCCGCAATCATGCACATTGAGGGCGCCGAGGGGATTGATACGGACCTAGATATGCTGGGCAAGATGTATGACTTGGGCCTGCGGTCCTTGGGACCGGTTTGGAGCCGCCCCACAGCGTTCGCCCATGGCGTGCCGTTCCGTTACCCCTCCGACGCAGAGATCGGCGGCGGACTAACCAATGCTGGTAAAGATCTGGTGCGGGAATGTAACCGCTTGGGAATTATGCTGGATTTGTCCCACCTGAATGCAGCAGGCGTGCGCGACATTGCCAAAATTAGCGATGCTCCGCTTATGGCTACGCATTCAAACTGCCACGCGATCTGCCCGCATGCACGGAACTTGACGGATGATCAACTGGCGATGATCAAGGACAGCGACGGCATGGTCGGGCTGAACTTCGCGGTGGCGTTTTTGCGGCCCGATGGGCAGATGAAAACCGATGTGGGGCTGGATGTGATGATGCGGCACCTCGATCATCTGATTACGCATCTGGGGGAGGACCGCGTGGGGTTAGGCTCGGACTTCGACGGGGCGCAGATACCGGACCCGATCGGCGACATCGCAGGACTGACAAATTTGCGCGACGCGATGCGACAGCACGGAATTGACGAACCGCTAATGGCCAAGCTTTGCAATGAAAACTGGCTTAGCTTGCTTGATCGAACGTGGAAATAACATCACCCCTTGACCTTCCCCTTACTGGAACCATTAGATGTGTGAGCAACTGATAACTTAGGAGCCACCCATGACCGTATTCAACCGCCGCCACTTCTTGAAATCCTCTGTCGCAAGTGCGGTCGTTCTTGGTGGGGTTGCCGTTTACTGGCCACGCACAGGTTTCGCGCAGCCGACGGGTGGCATGACGAATGTTCTGAAGATTCCGGCACTGGAAACGGGCCATGACGAGGGTGGCGTGCAAGTTTATGATCTGTCGTTGCAAAATGGCATTACGGAGTTTTTTGAAGGGTATCAAACCCCAACGAGCGGGATTAACGGCAGTTATCTAGGGCCAACCTTGAAGGTTCGGGACGGCGCGGCGATCCGGTTCAATGTAACGAATGATCTGGGGGAACCATCGACGCTGCATTGGCACGGCATGCATTTGCCCGCCCGCATGGATGGTGGCCCGCATCAGGTTGTTCGCCCTGGAAAAACATGGGCTTCGGAATTCACGGTTAAACAAAAGGCTGCCAGCCTTTGGTATCACCCACATCTGATGGGCAAGACGGCCGAGCATGTTTGGCGCGGCATGGCGGGTATGGTAATCGTTGAAGACGCCGAGACCGACGCCCTGCCCCTGCCCACCAGCTATGGCATCGATGATGTTCCGTTGGTTTTGCAGGACCGCTCGCTAACCCGTGACGGGCGGATGGATTACAATCTTTCGATGCATTCACGCATGATGGGGATGGTCGGAAACATCCCGTTCGCGAACGGAACATATGCGCCCTATTTCGAGGCTACGACCACGAAGCTGCGGCTACGGATACTAAACGGCTCGAACGCCAGTACGTATAATCTGATGCTAAATGACGGGCAAACGTTCACTCAAATCGCTACCGATGGCGGATTTCTAGAGACTCCGGTGGAGTTGAATTTCCTACAGCTCGCCCCTGCGGAACGCGCCGAGATTATTGTTGATCTGGTTGCTGGCGAAAACGTTATGCTCAACAACGTGACCGTTGGCAGTTCTGCTGGCGGAATGATGAACGAGAACAACAATGCCCCCGCCTTCCCGTTCCTTGAAATACGGCCAGCTGCGAACCTGACGGAATCGGCGGACTTGCCTGCGCGGCTGACCACCATGGAATGGTTGAACGAAGCCGACGCCGTGAAAACCCGTGTGTTTGATCTGGAGATGCAGATGGGCATGGGGCGGATGTCGGGTGGTGGGAACTCGCATAGTATTAATGGCAAGGTCATGGACATGAAGCGCATCGACGAGGTTGTAAACCTTGGCGACACTGAGATTTGGGTATTGCGGAATGTTTCTATGATGCCGCACCCATTCCATATGCACGACGTGCAGTTCCAGATACTTGACCGTAACGGTCAGCTGCCTGCCGCGAACGAGCATGGCCGCAAGGACGTGGTTATGGTGAACTCTGGCGAGGTCGTACGGATCATCATGCGCTTTGAGGATTACGCAGACCCAGACTCGCCGTTCATGTACCACTGCCACATTCTTGAGCACGAAGATGCCGGCATGATGGGGCAGTTTGTCGTCGTGGAAGGCTAAATCAACGGTTTATTCCGCTTACGGTACGCCAACGCCTCAAGGATGACACCGTTGGTATTAACGTCGCTGTAATTCGCGGTCGCCAGCCCTGTGGCGGTGAACACACCTGACGCAAATCCGAGGTCTTCGAAACGAGCGTTTTCGCGGACATAATCGATCAACAATTGCGAGTACTCTTGCGGACGCACTGCCGACCAAAGATAGGCGGATTTGGAGCTGACCATGGTGACCGCACGCTTGAACCCTGCGGTCTGGTAACGGGCTGTACTGTTGATAATGTTGACTTTCCACGGGTCAGCATCACCGACTTTGTAGCCCTGATAAGAGAACCACGGCTCACGATCGAGCGGACCTTCGGAAACGCACACAAAATCACCGGACGTCTCATATGCCTTCTTCTGTTGCGTATATAGAACGTCAGCGAGGGTGCGGGCTGGAGCGGAGTACCCCATCTCGACTGCCTCCAAAACGTGAGGTTCGGTGCTGAGTAGTTCGCTGTTTTCGATAACGCCAAGGACACGCATCTGGGCATCCATTTCGGTGTCATGTGCGTGTTCAGGGAACGGGGTGTGAACGTCCAGTCCCCAAAGCGCGAACCCGCGTGAAACATAGTGTGTATAACCGGAATCCAAAGCCGAGGTGAATCGGCCGTTGCGGATGCTACGGATCTGGCCGTTTTCGATGGTTTTCTGCAACTCCCATCCTGCAACGATTTCTGCGATCCCCATACCGCCGCCGACATATTCCTCAAGCACTTTAAGGCTGATCAACAGGCGACCCGCGTCGGTTGCGTCAAACCCTACCTCGCCGGGTTGGCGGCCTGTGACCGAAACCGCGGCTTGTGGCAAAAGCAACCCGTTGGCGCGTGATGTGGTCGGTAAATGCGTCAACAAACGCTCCGTTCGGTCAGTGAAGTCGGTGTCATCGATGACGCCCAAAGTATTGGCGCTAACTAACGCCATGATATGCGTGCCGACGTCCCACATGGTTGCGAACGGATAGGAGCTGCGGTCGTCACCTTCCATCCAGACAGTGCCGGGGACCAGGCCAGTTTCAGGGTCTGTGAACAATTCGAAGAAGTGCCAAGCGGTGGCAGCGTCCTTATCCAGTTCGGCTTGATCTTCCCTCAGAGCTTCCTGACTGCCGAGTGTACGTTGGTGGTTCATCGCAGTTAATAGACGATATTTTTCGTCAGTTGGCGCGGCGGTATCACGAAATCCGGCTAGCGAAACGACTTTGCCAATGCCAGATGTTTCGAATGTGGAAAGGGCTGCGACGATGGCTTGCATGGCAACCGGATCTTGCACGGCCGCGGACGTGACCACTATGGCGGCGTCATTTCGAGAACCGATTGCTGCCAGTAAATCATCGCCAACATCTTCAGCTGTGCGAATTTTTCGACTGCCATCAAACGTATATGAAAACGGTAGATGAAACAGCCCGTATCCGTCCAAACCGCTAAAACTGGTGGCAGGATTGGTGTCGGATAATATCTCGACACCCGCTTGGGAAAACTCTGACAGTTTGGCCGGATCGACTGCAGTGACAGACAGGCAATTCGTGTTCGCAGCCTCCATCTGTGTTGATATGTTAAGCGCTGTTCCATCGCCCTCATATCGTAAACAATCGACCGCGCCTGCTGGGGCCGTCAGGCTGTGGGGAACGCCAGCTTCGTCAAGGGCCGTGATGAATGCTTGCGTGGCCGGATCGTCACTAAACTCGACACTTAGGCCGATAAGGCGGCCATATGTGGCGCTCGATTGCAGGTGTAGCTCCGTGGGGAGGGTTGAGAACACGTCGCCAGCGGCATTCTTGACGGAAAGTGAATCACCGATTTCAGCCCCCAACAAAAAGGCATCAGAATCGGTTGAAACGCTTTCATTTAATGACACATACACAATCAACGTGTCCGGAGCGGTATCGGTGTTGTTCATCGCGGCCTCGATCGGATTGTCGGTGCCCGTTTGGACTGGATTGCCGCCGTAGAACTGCAAAATACCGCCGCTTGTGTCCCAATATCCGGCCCTACGTGGTTGATGGGGAAGAAGCAGCAAGTTACGAAATCCGCCAGCGCGAACTTCGTTGATTTCAAAGACATCGCCGTCTGGCATGTCACTGGCCACAGACAGGCAGCTCGCGTCGGGCCCCAGAACCTGACGGCACTGCGCACGAGCCTGACTGGCGCGCCGCATACGCATATATGAGGTGTCTTTGGCAAGGTCTGGAACATACGCAATCAGCTCCACCAAGCCGGAATAATTGGCCATTAGATCGCGCAGCAATATGGCCAACTCGCTGTCAGACGCCATGGTATTTCCATCGTCATCCGTGAAGTTGATCACACAGCCCACCGGCACATTTTGCGACACGATGGGATCAAGTGCTGCGAACAATTGCGAGGCAGTCGTGGACGGATCAATACCGCCAAGCAAGAATAGCGAAGGCTTGTAGCTGGCCGCCAGGGCCAAGCGAACGCCGCCCGCAGCAAGCAACGGGCCACCGAGTAAGACGGTCTGCAACATCTGGCGTCGAGTAAAGTTCATGGCTTCGCCCTCCTGTTCTCTTGATTGTACTGCGCAATTGCACGTATCTAATTGACCTGCATCAAGATAATCTAAACCCAATTCGGGCTAGTATTTGAGTATATTAACGTCAGTTATGGATATTTTAACAAGTGCCTTCGAGATTAAAACAACTCCATAAGAAAGCTCAGAGGGGTGCTGCAATTTTTGCGGACCCCACGAAGCATCGCAGGTTGCTTGTGCGCACACTTGGATATGGTTCGATTGTGCTGACAATTGCCTGGCTGATAGGTTTTTTGGCTAGTTTATATTATGTCGAGACTGATACCGACACACGGCTGGATGACCCGACATTTTTTTTGGCACCGCACTTGCGCAGTGCTCCGGATATTTTGGGCGCCGAGGTGCTATTGCCCCCGCCCTCGACAACACCTAACCGAGCACGGATTCCGCAACGGGTTTATGCATTTGTGCGCACTTGGCCACTGAATGGCATCGCATCTGTGCAAGAACATATCGATGTAATCGATGTTCTTATGCCTGAGTGGTTCGGCGTTAACTGGAACACCCAAAAACTCGCCCAGCTCGATGAGAGCCGCCAAAGTCTGTTGGCAACCTATCTAGAAACCAAAGCACCTGACACAACGGTGTTGCCTGTTATCAACGGGTTTGATCAGGGCGTGTCATTCTCTACCCCGTACGCGATTGACGAATTTGTTGAACAGCTGGAAACGCTAAGCGATGATATCAGCGTTGACGGGCTTTGTCTGGACTTTCGGTGGGTGCAACCAACCGCTATCGCCGATTTGATCGAATTGTTGAAACACACGGGCGAAATGCTGGCCGAACAGGACAAGCAAAGCTGCGTGGTGCTTCGACTTGGGGCCGATTACTGGCCGCTACCCGAAGTGGAGGAGTTGGTAAACACCATCGTGTTCACCGGCTTCCATCAACCGGATCGTGGTAGTTTTCCAAGACCGATTGCACCCCATGACATGTTCGCAGAACTGGCGACTGATGCCCTAAGCCAAATTCGCGCCTCAACAGCGGTGTTCGCGTTGGGCAATGTCGGGTATGACTGGGTCACCGGTGCATCGATCACCCAAGCCCACTTCAGCGAGGTCGCACGGCTTTCAGGGCTTCACGAT
>JAGLUD010000368.1 GCA_023134935.1 Paracoccaceae bacterium
TCGTTTGTACCTTCGTGATCATGTTCTTCTTCCTCGTGGTGTTCGCCAAATTCGTCGAGTTCGCGTGCTTCCAAAAGGTTTAAGCTGGGCATGTTGCCAAGGGCGATTACTAGGCCGTTATTGCTGCGCGCTTGCAGGGCTTTGTCCAGCCACGGCTCCATGTGCTGACCGATATAGAATATGACATCTGCATCACTGATCGCTTTGGCCTGCGAAGGGCGCATGGCGAAATCGTGGGGGGAGATTGGTTCGTCCAGCAGCAAAACGGGCGCGCTTATGCCTGCCATTATATCCGCAACCAGCCCTTGAAGCGGCGCGATGCTGGTGACAACGCGCGGAACCTCGGCCTTTGCTAGTGGTGCTAGCAGAAGTGTGAATATGAATACGACGCGAAACATTATTTTGGGGCGTATCCATGGGTGCGGGCGAAGGCGACCTTGAAGGCAGCCTGCTTTTCGTCGTCGGCTTCGATTTGGTTGATTGTCTTCCATTCGTCGTAAGGCATGCCGTGGACGTGCTCGCGGGCGGCGTCTTTGGTCATCTCGATGCCGCGTTCATTTGCGGCCTCCATATACCAGCGACTTAGGCAGTTACGGCAAAAGCCTGTCAGGTTCATCATGTCGATATTCTGCACGTCCGTGCGATCTTGCAGGTGAGCCACTAATGTGCGAAAGGCGGCGGCTTCTATTTCAAGGCGAGATTGATCATCCATTGTCGGCTTCTTTCTTCAAGTTTTCCAGCGCCATCCAGAGGGCGGGCGCGATACGGTCGGCCCATTCGAATTGGCCTTCGGGGGTTTCGATCAGGTCGTTGCGAACCTCGATCAATATATGGGGTAGTCCACGGCGGGTTCCGTGGAAGAACATAGTATCGCCTTCCAACTCGCCTGAATATGGTTCGTTGTCACCGACACATACGTCATCATCCGTGGCAAAGTATTCCATGAACGGTTTTGCCAGGCGTCCATCGTGTGCCCAGAGCACGCCCAAGTGCCACGGGCGCGGCGGGCGGTTTTTCAACTGCTTGGTGAACGAGTGGATGGAGACCAATGCAGGTGTTCGCCCCTCCGCTACCATCATGTCAATCTGGCGGTGCAGGGCGTCGTGATAGGGGCGATAGAATTGGGTTAGGCGACGTTCCTTTTCGACGTCGTCGGCGTAGCGGTTCCCCGGAATGATGGAGCCGTCGTAGAGTTTCATAAGGATCGTCGGGTCATCTTCGCCACGGTTCGGGTCAACCACGAGGCGGGAAAAACGTGAAACGACCGCGTGGGCATCCAGCAGCTCGGTCAAGTGTTCCGTTACACCGCGTGCGCCGACATCGTAGGCGATGTGGCGCTCCATATCGTGATCGGGCAACCCAAGCGTGCCACCATTAACGGAATCCGGCACTGCGTTCGATGCATGATCGCAAACCAGCAATACGGGAGTCTTGCCGTTGGGGTTTAAAATTTCGAAAGCGGGATAGTCTGGCATTTGTCATATTCCTGTCATCTACAGTGTGTAGATAAACCTTGTCGCAAGCATGAACCAGATGTCGCGGCCATAAAGACAGGATATTTCTCCGTTTATTACGGACATTTACCAATTATTCCTATATATCGCCCACAGGCCCGCCGGAATTGAACGAATGGAAGAAGAAAAAGATGCGTAGACAAAGAAGTGTGAAAATCGTGGCGACTCTCGGCCCGGCCTCGGATACCCGCGAAATGATTAAAAACCTGTTCATTGCAGGGGCCGATGTGTTCCGCCTGAACATGAGCCATGGTGCGCACCCCGATATCCGTGAGCGTCATGCGATGATCCGTAGTATCGAAGAAGAGATGGGGCGCCCTATTGCGATCTTGGCTGATTTGCAGGGACCAAAGCTGCGTTGTGGTGTGTTTCTGAATG
This sequence comes from Paracoccaceae bacterium, assembly GCA_023134935.1. Lineage (GTDB taxonomy): Bacteria > Pseudomonadota > Alphaproteobacteria > Rhodobacterales > Rhodobacteraceae > NORP23. Next base: position 1,893 of record JAGLUD010000368.1, read on the forward strand.
GCCACGAAATGTTGGAAGAAGGTGCAGTTTTCCGATTTGACTTAGATACTGACGAAGGCGATGCGTCACGCGTGAACCTTCCGCACCCCGAAATTTTTGCAGCTCTTGAAATTGGCTCCACGCTTTTGGTGAATGACGGACGTATCAAGCTGGAAGTGATCGAGTGTGGCAAGGATTACGCCGAAACCACCGTCGTTGTTGGTGGCGAGATTTCGAACCGTAAGGGTGTGAATGTTCCCGACGTTGTGTTGCCATTGGCCGCGTTGTCGGAAAAAGATCTGAAGGA
>JAGLUD010000369.1 GCA_023134935.1 Paracoccaceae bacterium
GGGTCGACGTTCAAGCCTTTGGCGGGGGCATCGTCGCGCCGGATCAGGGGTTTGGTCAGGCGGTGGCGGTGCGTGATATAGTCAAATCCAAACCGGCCTTTGACGCAGAGGCGGTTCTCGTTGGCGGGGCCGTCCACGCCATCCACCCATGCGATTTTGTCGTCTTTAATCTTGAACGAAAGCAGGCAACCGACGCCGCAGTAGGGGCATACTGATTTTACTTCGCGGTCATAATCGGTGGAGTTCTCGGTCGTTGCGGGCATCAGCGCGCCTGTTGGGCAGGCTTGCACGCATTCACCACACGCAACGCAGGTTGAATTGCCCATGGGGTCGTTGAAATCGAATGTGATTTCGGCTGAGGCACCACGACCGGACATACCGATAACGTCATTAACCTGCACTTCGCGACACGCACGGACGCAAAGGTTGCAGTGGATGCAGGCGTCTAGGTTAACGCGCATGGCGACGTGGCTGGAGTCGAGTAGAGGAACATTGATTTGAGATTTGGGAAAGCGACTGCTATCAATATTCTGGATCTTCGCCATGTCTGCTAGATGAGAGGATGCATCGTGTGCCTCGACAGGTTGATCTGCAAGCAGAAGTTCCATTACCATTTTGCGGGATTTTTTAGCACGCTCAGACGCTGATTTGACGGTCATACCTTCGGTCGGTGTGCGGATGCAGGAGGCGGCTAGTACCCGCTCGCCGTCAATTTCTACCATGCAGGCCCGACAGTTTCCGTCGCTACGGTAGCCCGGTTTACCGGAGTGGCACAGATGCGGGATGTCGGTGCCAAGACGTTTGGCAACCTCCCAAATGGTTTCGCCTTCACGGGCTGTAACGTCCGTGCCATCGAGGGAGAAGGTGATTTGATCCGGCATCGCAGGCTCCGTAACGGGTTAGATGTAGAGTATAAACCATGTCGTCGTGGCGCAAGGCGGGCGTGTTACGACGTGTGGTGCATATTAGCCGACGGGGACCGTAGCGGCAATCGAGGGGCGCTCGCGAATCTCGGCTTCCCAAGTGGCAAGGCTTGGGTGGTTATCGCGCCAGTTTCGGTCGTCGTGGCGGAAGTCGACGTAACCCAAGGCCGCGGCTACAGCGAGGACGGGCAGGTTTTTCTGCTCGTTCAGTTGTGTCATCCAGCGGTTTTCGATGGTTGTCAGGGCGCGGTCAATTTTTTGCCACTGTGCGTCGAGGTAGGCTTCGAACACCATTTCTTCGGAACGGAGGCGGCGCTCGTATGTCATTGTGACAGCGGCATCCATTATGCCGTCAGCGGTGGCTTCCAGTGTTAGGGCATCCCACAAGGTGTCATCTTCGGGGTAAAGTTCGGTGGCGGGGGCGAGGGTGGAAATGTAGCGGGTGATTACGCGGCTGTCATATAGGGCGTTTCCGTCGGACAGCTCCAGACACGGAATTTTACCAAGCGGGTTGCGTGAAGGCACGATATCGCCCGAATTGATCGGGTTGACGGTAACCGAGACTAGCTCGACTTGGTCGAGCATGTTGGTTTCGCGCAGGGCGATCAGGACTTTGCGAACGAATGGGGACGCGGCGGCGTAGAAGAGCTTCATGAGGGGCCTCGATTGGTTGGGTCGGCTCTAGTCTAGGGCTTCGCGCATCATCTGGGCAAGGGTTGAAAGTTCGGAA
>JAGLUD010000037.1 GCA_023134935.1 Paracoccaceae bacterium
TATCGACTGCCGTGAGATCATCTCGTATCCGAGCGCACGCAGTGCCATGATGGATTTCCTGGTGGCAACAGTGCAGCGGGATGTGGGGTTCGAAGCATTTGACTCGGTCGCTGGTGGCGAAACTGGTGGCATCCCTTATGGCGCGTGGATGGCGGACCGGATGGGGTTGCCGATGCAATATGTGCGCAAGAAGCCCAAGGGTTATGGCAAGGGTTCGCAGGTTGAGGGTGTTCTGAAGGAAGGTCAGCGGGTGTTGCTGGCCGAGGATATGACGACTGATGGCGGATCGAAGATCAAATTCGTGCAGGCCATTCGTGACGCGGGCGGCGTTTGCAATCACACAGCGTTGATTTTCTTTTATGACATTTTCCCGAACACTCGCGAGAATTTGGCAGAACACGGGATTTCGTTGCATTATCTGGCGACATGGCATGACGTTTTGGCCGAGGCCAAAGCGGGCGATTATTTTGATGTTAAGACGCTGGACGAGGTGGAGAAGTTCTTCGCCGATCCGTTAGGCTGGTCGCTGGCGCATGGCGGTATAGGTGAAGTTAGCAAATAAACATTCGCAAAGAACATAACAATATAGGGTGCTATTTCATTGGCAAAACTAGATGCGTTAACAAAAATCGGAAAATACACTTACGGATTTAAAGGTGTATCTGTACAAAGATATAGCTCAACCGAATTACTCGAAATTGGGAGTTTCTGCTCGATTGCAAGCGGCGTTACAATTTTTCTCGGGGGTAATCACAGGCCAGACTGGATAACCACATTCCCCTTCGGCCACATTTATAAAACACAATTAGGTGGGGAAGATATTGTTGGCCATCCGTCCAGCAATGGAGGGGTAACTATTGGTAACGATGTCTGGTTTGGGTATGGAGCCACTATAATGTCGGGTGTTACGATCGGCGACGGCGCAGTCATTTCTGCAAACGCGCATGTTGTTAAAAATGTTGAACCCTATGAAATAGTTGGGGGAAACCCTGCGAAACATATCAAATTTCGGTTTACTGGCCCTGCAATCAAGATGCTTCTACAACTCCGGTGGTGGGAGCTCGAAGATGGTGAAATCAAACGAATAGCACCCCAACTCAGCAAAGAGCCAACAGAACGACTCATGCAAAAATTACTCTTGGAGTTTCGGAGTTAGTAAATCACAAATTGCTATCGGTAAATCACCCCGCAGTCGCCCTTAGCAACCTTTTGCGGTTGGCGGGGATGCCTCCGATTTCCATTCCTGTGAACACGTGAAGCGTGTTTAAATCATTGTCCACCACCGCATGATCTGACACCCAACCGCCCATCAGAAGATAGGTGCGTAGCAAGGGTGGCATATGTTTTTGAGCGGATTTCACGTTGGGCGGGAACAGTTCTGGTGTGCTTGCAAAGCGGAAAACCTTCGGAGCTTTGATCTTGGGAAGCCAACGTTTGGGGGCGAGGTGACGCTCTTTTAACAAAGCGAAAGCGTCAGTGTATTCCTCGGAATTCGTGCCTGAAAAGCTGGAGCAACCAAACAAGAGTTCTACATCATTGTCGTCCACATAAGCACTCATGGCAGACCATGCGACGCGCAGGATGTTAGGATCCTTAAAGGCGGGGTCGATGCAAAAGCGACCCATCTCGACTATCATGCCTTCGATGGTGTGAAGGCTTTCTAAATCGTAGAATTGCGCGGAGTAGGATTTGTCTATCTGCAATCCGTTGGCCAGTGGTAGCAGGCGGAAAGTACATACCAATTGGTTGGTGTCGTTTTCCTCGACCAAGATGTGCCGGCAAATGGCGTCGTAGGCATCAGCGTCGGAGCTGCCTCCTTCGCCGCGGAACGTTTTGTTTCGCAGGGCTTGGGCGGATTTAATGTCCGCGGCGCTGTCAGCAAAGCGTGCCGTGTAGCGTCCAGCCATGTTCGCCTCCCTTTCATCCGTCGTTTGTCTTGAAATGCCCTTGAAATGGCGCATATATCTAACTTGAATTTATGCAATTAAGGCGGGGAATAAAAGAGATGTCAGACAAAATCACAAAATCAGACGCCGAGTGGAAAGCGCAATTGTCGCCATTGGCTTATAAAGTCACCCGAAAAGGCGGGACGGAGCGTGCAGGAAGCCACGAAGATTTCCCAAAATCTGCAGGCATGTTTACCTGCACCTGCTGCGGGGCGGAATTGTTTGACGCGGAAACCAAATACGAATCTGGCTCGGGATGGCCAAGCTTTTATCGCCCCCTTTCCCCCGAAACGATCGAGGAGCGTGCCGACAATAAACTGTTCACGAAACGCACCGAAGTGGTCTGTGCATCCTGTGACGCGCATTTGGGGCATGTATTTCCGGATGGACCACAACCGACGGGATTGCGGTACTGCCTAAACGGTGTCGCTTTGGACTTTAAATCCGAGGGTTAAAGAAACGATTCAGCGCTGAAGTTGCCGACGTTACCCAGCATTTGTTGCCAGAAGCTTAGCGAACGGCCGCCAGTCACTGTTTCACCGGTATTCAGATTGACAACGACGCCGTTTTCCAAGCCATAGGTATCAACGGCGGCGACGCGCCCTGCGCCATTAAAGCTGATCGCCAATATTTGGCGGTCAGTGATTTTGGGCGCGAAGAAGGCGAAGGTGCTGACGGTGTAGGACACATAGTACCAGGAATTGTCACCCTGAACGCCTTTGCTGGTGGGCTCACCTAGGCGTTCTAGAACAGACGCTTTGGTGTCTGAACCAACTGCCAGTGCGTCTACTTCGGCTGAAACCGGCAAATACCCATGGGTGTTAACGATCGGCGAACAACCGCTGGCGATCAGGACGCCTCCGAATGCGGCGGCTAAAACTGCTTTTTGAAACTTGTTGCCTGACATTTTTGCCCTCGCTTATATACCGAATACTCTTGCTCGTGCCCTTTGTGCGTGGTCTAAACCACGAATCCCAGCGCGACTTGCGCTACAATCCCCTTTTCGGCGCGATATGACAATGGCAGAAACAATCAATACCCAGAACCTTACCCCCGAGTTTTCGCGGATCGTTAGAGTCTCGAGTCTGAACAATACTGTGGACTTCGAGTTCGACGACGTTCCAACTGAAGACGAGACAAATGAAATGGCAGCGCTGTTTGATGTGGTCTCTATCCGGAAGATGCGGTTTCAGGGGGTGATTGCCCCCTTCGAGGACAACGGCTGGCTGCTGGAAGGCAAGCTGGGCGTCAGCGTGTCGCAGAACTGTGTTGTGACGCTTGAGCGCGTTCGTACGCGCCTTGATCTGGATATCCGGCGGATATTCACGCCGATGGCTGACCCGGACGAAAACGAAATCACGCTGGACGCATCCCACAACGATGAAGTTGAGCCGCTGGGCAAGGAAATTGACCTCGGTTTGGTGGCGATGGAGGCGTTGGCATTAGCGATTCCCGAATATCCACGTGTTGAGGGTGCGGAGCTGCCGGAAAGCAGTTTTTCACCCCCTGAAACGAGCGATATCGAAGAAGAAGCCCCTAAACCCTTCGCCGGTCTGGCTGCATTGAAGGAAAAACTGTCGAATCCTGATGAATAAAGGCAGAAAGTCCTTGCGGTTTTTCTAATTTGCAGTATTTATCCGGCTTCGTTTCCTGTTCAGGTTTGCGTGCTCTCGCATAGTTACTATGTAGGACAAGTGAACGCTGAATGTCGGGGGTTTGCCCCACACAAGCATTAGAGGTCCGTTATGGCTGTTCCTAAGAGTAAGATCACACGTATGAAACGTGGCATGCGCCGTTCGCACGATGCACTAACTGCATTCAACCCGAACGAGTGTTCAAACTGTGGCGAATTGAAACGCCCACATCACGTATGTAGTGCCTGCGGCCACTATGCAGAGCGTGAAGTCGTTGCTATGGTCGAAGAGAACTTCGACGAAGACGCGGCTTAAGCAACAATTAAGGTTAGTCCGGTATGACCACAGATGAAGACCGGACTAATTTCCCTGCCGGCGCGGTTGTAGTTTCAATCGACGCAATGGGCGGGGACAGTGGCGTAGAAGCCATTATCGGCGGCATAGAATTATCCGCCAACATCAACCCAGATATCCGATTTATCGTCCACGGCGATTCGATCAAGATCAACGCGCTTTTGCAAAAAAGCCCCGCGCTGATCGACATGGTCGATGTTCGTCATGCCGACAAAGTCGTCGAGATGGACGCAAAGCCTGCGCAAGCCGTGCGCGGTGGCAAGGGGTCCAGCATGTGGAACACCCTTCAGAGCGTTAAAGACGGCGAGGCGACTGTTGCGGTTTCCTGCGGCAATACCGGCGCGCTGATGATGATGGCGGTATTACGGCTTCGCAAGTTGCCGGGTGTTAATCGCCCCGCAATCGCGGTTCTGTGGCCATCGCGCAACCCATCTGGTCATAACGTGATGCTGGACATGGGTGCAGACATCAAAGCCGACGCCGCGGACTTATTGCAGTACGCGATCATGGGTGCCAGCTATGCTCGTAATGGTCTTGGCTTAGAGCGCCCGCGCGTTGGGTTGCTGAACATTGGCACCGAAGACAACAAGGGTCGCCCTGAATTGCAAGAAGCGGCTGAGATGATCGAAGCTTCGCAAAACGCCAGCGGCTTGGAATATATCGGCTTCGTTGAGGGTAGCGACCTGCCCGCCGACCGCGTGGATATTATTGTGACCGACGGTTTCACCGGCAACGTCGCGCTGAAAGCCAGCGAAGGTACCGCGAAACTGGTTGGCGACTTCCTTCGGGAGGCGTTCACTCATTCGACTATGGCGAAAATGGCAGCGGTAATTGCCAGCGGCCCACTTAAGCGCCTGAAGAACCGGATTGACCCACGACATAGTAACGGTGGCGTTTTTCTGGGGCTGAACGGAACGGTTATCAAATCCCACGGGTCTGCCGATGCGGTTGGTGTTTCCGCCGCGATCAAGCTAGCGTTTACGCTGGCACAAAACGGGTTCTCGGAAAAACTGGCGGCACGGGTTGCATCTGCGAACGCGGCCAGCAAGAATACAACATCTGAATCAAACGAGGCGTAAACCATGAGCGTGATCCGCGCGGTAGTAAAAGGCTGCGGCCATTACCTTCCTGAAAGGGTTGTGGAAAACGACGAGTTTGCCAAAACACTTGATACATCTGATGAATGGATTCGCGCCCGCACGGGAATCGAGCGGCGGCATTTCGCGGC
>JAGLUD010000370.1 GCA_023134935.1 Paracoccaceae bacterium
AGTTTTTCAACAGAATAGGCTCTAAGCTGCCATCTGCCAACGTCGACGAATTGGGTATATCTCTTGTTCAATGGACAACTGCTTTGAGCCCATACCTACCGTGTTTGAGGTAGTGGTATTTCCGGCCCACTGCATTCGACCGAGATCGAGAACGGCCCTTAGCTGACATTGGAGAGGCAGCTTGATGCCGCACAGCAACACTTCATTCGCGATTATTCATCCGCCCAGTTCCGCACAATGCTCCATCCAGCTAGTTCGCGACCTATCTGTCGCCGGGCATCTTCGGCGCAATGATCGCAGCGTTCGATTTTAGCGTAATCGCATAGAAAACCCGCCGGAGGTGACTCCGGCGGGCTCAAGATTAGAACAATTTAACCCCGTGTTTCAGGCGCAGCCGGAACAGGTGCCGGAACATTGGCGCCATTGTAGAAACCACCACCAGCAACACCGCCTGCATCAATCTCATGCTGCAGGTCTTCGGTATTTTTGTTCAACAAACTGTTGCTAGATGCACCAGTCGCTTTAGAACCACGACGAACCGCGTAGATAAGACCAAGAGCAAGGATGATCCACCAAACGCCGAGGATCACTTTATGTGCAACCTCATTACCCGGTGCCATCAAGTCGTACCATTTGTAAGACTCGATCATCACAGTGTTGCTTAGGAACGCTTTGTGCGCATCATAGAACAGGGTGAACGGCAGGTAGCCAACAGCGAAGCCGATGAAACCAACCCATGTGTTCAAATATCCCATGCCGATACGCATATAGGAGCGGATTTCACAACCCACCAGCATCACAGCACCAGCACCCAAGAACAGGCCACCGATCAGGTTGCCAGCTGTTAGCTGATATTTCAGCGAACCCGAGAACGCAGGGCCAGCATCCATGAACAACCATGCAAACATCATGAAGCCAAGCATAACAACCCAAGACGCCATGATCCCGATTAGCGGCAGATAGCTACGCATAAGTGTACGGGTGATTTTCGGAACACCCATTTTTGCGTATTTGCTATCGTTTTTCGCCATCATGTCGCCAGCTTCAGCAGAAACCAGCGAACACTCAGTACCAAAACCGGATTTCGCCATACCAAAGCCACCGATGATACCGGCAACCAGTGTCAGGATCACATAGAACCAGCCTTTGCTATCCACGGATTTACTGAATGCAACCAGCTCTCCGTTTTTCAGGGATTGCAGGCTTTCAGGGTTGAATATACCACCCCAAACAGCCACGCCAACAAAGGCAACCGAGAAGATCAACGAGAACCAGAAGATGAAACGTTTGCGCGGGTTGTAGCCCTCGCGGTAAGTCATTCGCTCGCCAGCATCGGCGTTTTTCACGTATGCCAGTGTTTCCTGGTGCTTGAAGTACGGCGACATGTTTACCTTGCTAAGGAAGTAGAACGCCAGCCCGCCACCAATTGCCATAAAGATCACGGTGATCCAAGAGTGGATGTTAAGCAGGGGAATACCGCCCAGAAGGTGGTTCAACGTACAGCCACCGGCCAGACGTGTGCCGTAACTAAACAGCGCTCCACCCGCGAACGAGATCACTAGAACATGCCAAGGGTAGTACACCCAAGTGCGGCTTTCTTTTTCCACACGTGCAACGATCCAGCCGCCGATTATCATCCCGACGATAGGCCAACCCACACCGGGGATGAATGCCCCGCCGCTTGAGGCAACGCCATCAATGGAGGCCCCGTAAAGTTCAAAGTCGGGTAATGCGAAAAGGTCGTAGATCGCAACTTCCAACCCACGGAACATTTTCCCGAGGTCTGTTGTTACTGTGATTGGTTTCAGCAGGACATCCTTGCCCGCTTGTGCTGATTGAATCCATAGCCCGATCATATAAACGATCTGGGCTACGCCAAATGTTATACCGGCCCAAAAGAATGACCATTGGCCGGTTATTGCGCTCTTGAAGCGCGATTGTTGGATACTCATAACAGAGTTGTCCCTCCAGTTAAAATTCTGGTGGTTCACTCAAAAAGCCCGAGAAAACCACCTATGTGAAATTCGAACCGCTAAGGAGGTCTAGGGTTGCACTCCCCGTTTTTAGTTTTTGCAAACAACAGGAGGCCGCCACGCGGTTGCCAGTGGGTTTACACGAAATTCATCTACCTATTCAATAATTAGAATATATTAATAAGCAAAGTGATCGACCAAAAAGTCAATTGCAAGTTAGTTGCCAGTAACTACGATCAGGCGAAACAATACGTCGCCCGCAACGGGCATAGCGCAACATCCAAACCAGCACTTTTTCAGGGCTTAAATAACTGAAACATTTGCCAATAACAATGTTGATCATAATCAATAAAAACGGAGGGCCCCTTCTTGCGACCTCCGGAAATCATCAAAATCAGAAGCCGCCTTCGGCTGTCCAGCATGATATCCTTCTTCTGACAGGGTGTTCCCTGTGTATATATTCGAGATATCATGTCCATGATCAACATAACCTGGAGTTAGTGTTCGCTTTCATCCCCCCCGAGTGTCAATTCGCATCTGCAGCGAAGGTCAGCTCTCCGCCCTTTGCGACCTTGTCAGCTTCCGGCCCTTTGCTGACCTTCGTGATGT
>JAGLUD010000371.1 GCA_023134935.1 Paracoccaceae bacterium
CTTGACGCGAAACATCGCGATCTCCCGCTCGACGACGGGCTTGGCTTCCTGAACATATCGATCGAAATCTGGAATTTGGTTGCGGATAGCAACAAAGCGGGTGCTTTCGATCGCCTCTCCGCTTCGATTTACAAAGGAAACACTTCCTTCGATCCAACTGTTGTTCCGTTTTACCAGGCAGCAAAACGTGCCTAGCCTCTGAACCGCGCCGTCGCCAGTGCCAAACAGGCCTCCGGTCATAACATTGTTAATTACCTCTGCTTTGAAAAGCTCGTTCGCTGTTGGTCTGTTGGTGGTGGAATTATTTAATTCACCAACGACCTGACCGCCATTTTGTCGAATGCGCACTTCGTTTGGTATTAGGCGGGGCGTATTATTCTTTTCGACTTCCACATGAAAACTTGTCCATTCACCGGCGAGCCATGCAACATACTCTGCGCGATTATCCTCTTCAGGATTGAGAACGTATCGCTCAACAGGCTGATCAAGAATTTGCGCCATTTTTTTTGCTGCGGGCTCTGTAACCCTGTAACCTTGCTCGGCGCGACGGATGGTGGAAAGCGATACAGATCGACACGCAGCGCTAAACGCAGATTGCGTAAAACCGGCACTTTTACGATCCTTTTTAAGAATGTCACTTCGAATTCGAACGGAACGGTGTGGGTTATTTTCTTCAATCGGCATCGTAATTTCCAAACTGTTGGTCTTACTCACTTAGTTGCATGATTACCCACTGAAGTAAACGACTTACCCTGCAATCACTGAGTACTGATTGCGTACAAAAAACCGCATTAAGTTCTCACAATGAGAAAAGATAAGTGCTAGTAGTTGACGACTAATCGGCCCGCGCATTTCGAAACACCGCTATATTGAAAAATATGTAGGATTTGGTAGACTCTGGCACATAATTTTTTGGCGGAAACGCGTTACTTTGGACAGACCTGAATGATACCTATCCAGGAAGTATATTTGGCAGGACTCTCGGGCTTCATCGTCACGTTCGCGCTAAGTGTCGTGCTAGTCCTAACCAAACAGTACCATGGACGGTTTTCTCTGGATTCCAGTGACGGCGTTCAAAAGTTCCACAAAATGCCGACGCCGCGTGTCGGGGGCGTCGCAATTGCGATTGGCTATTTCGCGGCCTGGCGGTTGATGGACGGTGACGCGAAGCAGTTATTTGGAATAATTGGTCTTGCAGGATTGCCGGCGCTGGCATTCGGGTTGACTGAGGATATTACCAAAAAGGTAAGTGTACGCATCCGCCTGATCGCAACAATTGCGTCGGGCATGATTTTCGCATTGTTGTCTGGATACACCATCACGAGCGTCGAAATTTGGGGTTTGGACTACCTGCTGGCGGTCCCTGTTATTTCTCTTGCATTCACGGCCTTTGCCGTTGGCGGCGTTGCGAACGCAATTAACCTGATCGACGGATTTCATGGCCTGGCCTCGGGAACGCTGGTTCTCATCCTTCTCGCTTTCGCATTGGTCGGCTGGCGCGTTGACGATGGTGTGTTCGTTGCGCTTGCTCTAACGATGGCTGCTGTCGTGTTCGGGTTCTTTTTGGTTAATTTCCCCCTTGGAAAGCTGTTTTTGGGCGATGCAGGCGCCTACTTCGCGGGATATTTCGTTGCGGTCATGGCAGTGATGTTACCCGCCAGAAACCCCGAAGTTTCGCCGTGGGTCAGTTTGCTGATCTTGGGGTATCCGGTGACCGAAACCGTTGTATCGATCATTCGGCGGGCCGTGTCACACGACGCACACCCCGGAGAGCCCGACAGCGCGCACCTGCACCACGTCGTCTACAGAAGTTGGGCGAAATCCGCGGCCAACATCTTTCAAGCACCGGCGCTACAAAACTCCATCACCAGCGTTTTTATGTGGGTGTTACCGCTTATCACCCTAATAACCGTCAAGTATTGTGGCTTCCAGGCGTCTAGCGCATTATTGTATTTGTCGATTGTAGTAGTGTTTTACCTGATCACGTATCGCGCGATTGTAACGCGTAATTCCTCGCCAAGTGGCAAATAGATATGGGTATTGTTAATGCCGAAATCCCCGACACGGGCGATCACCTCAACATAAGGGTTAACACCGCTTGGTTTGCCGCGCAGTTAAAGCCAAACGGATATGCCAAAGCTAAACATAACTTAGCGAGGCAGGGGTATGAAACCTTCATGCCGCTCATTGAGCGTGTGGTTAGTCATGCCCGCACAAAGAAACGTGTCATGCGGCCGTTGTTCCCCGGATATATTTTCATCACATTTGATCCTGAGCAAACGCAGTGGCGTTCTATCAACAACACGTTTGGCGTCTCAAGCCTGATCATGGCGCGGACGAATAGCCCGGCCCGTGTTCCGGACAGCTTAATGACGACTCTGCTTGCCGGTTGTGATGTAAGCGGTCATATATTGCCACCCGAAAAGCTTAACGCAGGCGATAAAGTGCGCATCATCAGCGGTGCGTTTGAAGGTACGTTTGCGGAAGTACAGCGCGCCTCCGAAGGAGAGCGGGTGCGACTGTTGCTAGATATAATGGGCCGGTCCGTTGCGGCAAATTGCGCGCAAAACGAGTTGGAAATTCTGCGCGCCTAATATTTGCTGCGCGGTTTGGATTTGTTGAGTGTGTGGGTGCTTTCACCCGCACTGCGGTAGCCGTGGTGAGGGTGAATTGGGCCGTTACTGCTGGTTCGAGTTGAAAGCGGGCGCACACTCGCAGGTCCAACAAAAGCGCGGCAAGTCAACGAAAAGCGCCGATGTCCGCTTCCTGACTGACTGTACGCCTCGGGACGTTACTGCTGGTTCGAGTTGAACCGGGGTGCGAGTGTACGATTGGATTGATCGGGTTGCTAATTGGACGCAAATGGATATGATTGGTTGAAATTAGACAGTGCAATTGGACACCCATGGATCTTCGAAATTTGAGCATAACCCCGGAGATGTTGAAGCTTATCTCCGAAGTCGATGAGTTTAAGGGGAGCTGGAAGGCGTTAAAAAGCCTGTCACCCGATCGCCTTAAGTCCCTAAAATACGTTGCAACCATTGAAAGCATTGGCTCATCCACACGGATTGAAGGCGCCAAGCTTTCGGACAAGGAAATTGAAGAGCTATTACGCGGGCTTACCACGCATTCATTTGCCTCTCGAGACCAGCAGGAGGTAGCTGGATATGCTCAATCTATGGATATGGTTTTTGATCACTACGCAAATATACCGTTGAGTGAAAACTACATAAAGCAGCTTCATCAGGAATTGCTTCGCCATTCCGTTAAAGACGCGCGACACCGAGGGGAATACAAAAAGTTTCCAAATAATGTCGAGGCATTTAATGCCGCTGGAGAGAGTGTCGGGACCATCTTCGAGACGACCAGTCCTTTCGATACACCGGGCAAAATGCAAGACCTCGTTGTTTGGACGCGAGACACTCTTGAGGATAAAAGCCTGCATCCGCTAATTGTGTCGGGCGTCTTCACAGTGGTGTTTCTTGCCATTCATCCATTTCAGGATGGGAATGGCCGTTTGTCACGCGTACTTACATCGCTGCTGCTTCTCAAAGCCGGGTACAGCTACATTCCGTATTCTTCACTGGAAAGCGTTATCGAGAGTAACAAGGATTCTTACTACCTTTCGCTTCGCCGAACGCAAGCAACGCTGGAAGATGACAATATTGACTGGGTGCCGTGGCTAAGGTTTTACCTCAACGCGCTCAAACGCCAGAAAGATCACCTGAACGTTAAGCTCGAGGCGCAATCGACTGAAACCTACAAGGGGCTTTCACGGGAGAGTATTCGGATACTGGAGTTTGTAGCCGAGCACGAGCGGATCACGACAAGCGAAGCCCTTGAACTTACAGGCTCTCCGCGACCAACAGTAAAGGCGCGCCTCTCAAAACTTGTGTCAGACGGACACCTGCAGCTTTACGGAAAAGGAAGAGGGGCGTTTTACAGTAAGGGCTAGGAAAGTTGGATATATGACGTGCGACTCGAATGTTCGAACATGGGCCGTTACTGCTGGTTCGAGTTGAAAGCGGGCGCACACTCGCAGGTCCAACAAAAGCGCCGAACGTCAACGGAAAACAAGCAATATCCGCTTCCGTACAACCTGTGTGCCTCGGGACGTTACTGCTGGTTCGAGTTGAAAAGAAGACCGCGTCCAGCGCGGCCTTCAATGACACCGAAAGTCAACGGGAATCCGCCGATGTCCGCTTCCTGACCGACTGCATGCCTCGGGGCGTTATCGGCCATTCCCGTTAAACGTGTAAATATTGATACCTAACTTTGTTGTCTAATTGGATAATAGAAAAATTATATATTCCCTATAATCAATACGTTATAATTTTGAGAAAATACGGAATAACAAATGTCGTTTATGGCTTAGTTTCGCGCATAGATTGCATTGTGTCCGTCATCATTACGTCCATCGGAAAATAGTTATCGAACGCCATTAATGAAACCTCTGCGAATAAATGCCGCTTTTGCTGACGCCGCCTTTCAAAGTATTTTCAACCAACAAACTGAGTAGCCGGGAAGTGAAAATGACCGTCAAGCCTACCCAGATACTGCTCTCCCCGCTCATAGTTATCTTCGTTGTCTACATCGCCGTTTTCCTGTTCCAGCTTCACGTTGTTTTTCCAGTCGAGGCTAGGTTCTTCCCGGTCTATTCCGCAACTGCAAGCCTGATGTTCCTGCCCCACGCGGTGCGAGTTTTGGCAGCGGCAATCATCGGCCCGAAAGCGTTCTTCCTACTCGTTCCCGCCACCATCGTTGGAAGCCTGATACAATCCCGAAACTACGGAGAGGTGTTCAACGGAACATCGCTATTGATGGTTCTCGTCGGCGCTGCCAGTGCGCCCGCCGGATATATAATTCTCAAGAGAATAATGGGCGACCGGTTCGTGTTCTCGGAGCTCATGCTCAATTGGCGATATGTGTTTTTCACGGGCATTATCGCTTCTGCGGTGAACTCGGTCGGGCTTGTGGCGGTTTACGTGGCTCCGGCTGAAACAACGGTTATTCTGAACCTAATGCTGCGGTTCTTTGTTGGCGACATTTTTGGACTGTTTGTCGGATTGGTTTTCCTAACATTTGTATTCCGGATTTTGCGCAATTTTAGAACGGCCTAAAACCGATCGGCCCAACGCGGCCAAAAAATCCAAATCTCGGCGCTATGCGGGCTTTATTGCCGTCGCTGAATTCAAACATAAAGTAATAATTCAGAGAAATCTCCTAATGCGTAAAGTTACAAAAGCTGTCTTTCCTGTGGCGGGCCTTGGAACACGGTTCCTGCCGGCCACCAAAGCCATGCCCAAAGAACTGCTGCCGATTATCGACAAGCCGATCATTCAGTACGCGGTTGAAGAAGCAATTGCAGCCGGTATCACCGATATGATTTTCGTAACCGGTCGCACCAAGCGCGCCATCGAGGACCACTTTGATCGCAACCCCGAGCTTGAGGCCTCTCTTGGTGCCAAAGGCAAAGACGATGTACGTGAAATGGTGCGCAGTATTATCCCCGAGGGCATAAACTGCGTGTTCGTGCGCCAACCCGAGGCCCTCGGTCTGGGGCATGCGGTCCTTTGTGCTGCTCCGGTTGTTGGTGACGAACCTTTCGCGGTGCTTCTGGCGGATGACTTTATGGCGGGGGAGTTGTTGCCGACCGAAGCGCTTTGTGCGGCTTACGGCGAGCATGGGCGCTCGGTTATATCCGTGTCGCAAGTGCCGGGCAGTGAAGTATCGAAATACGGTATTATCTCTACCTCAAACAATGACGCGGGTGCGTTGAAGGCAGTCACGGGCATTGTCGAAAAACCGGAGCAAGAGAATGCGCCGTCGAATCTAGCCTCGATCGGGCGGTATGTGTTTAGCTCGGAGATTTTTGAAATTCTTCGAGACCAACAACCTGGACATGGCGGAGAAATCCAGCTGGCCGACGCAATTAACACCCTAGCTGAAAAAGGTAGAGTGCTTGCGCAATGTATTACCGGGGCCCGCTACGACTGCGGTTCAAAATTTGGATACCTCGAAGCTATTGTCGATGCAGCCCTTGCACACGATGAATATTCGGAGCGGTTTCGAGAGATGCTAATCCAGAGAATATCGCGCCGAGAAGCTGCTGAGTAAGCGGCACAAATTTCTACAATCAAACACCCCCTCCAATTCGAAAGTTAATGTAAATTGCATAATCACGCCCCCATCCCTGAGTTATACGTTTCCTACGACAGCGCACTGAAACTAAAAGTTGAGGCGGGTGATCTGCCTAGCTGGGACCTGACAGCGCGTCAGCTCTGCGATCTGGAGTTGTTGATGAACGGCGGCTTCAACCCGCTAAAAGGTTTCTTGACGCAAGAAGACTACGACAGCGTCGTGAAAGACATGCGCCTAACGGATGGGTCGCTTTGGCCGATGCCGATCAATCTGGATATTACCGACGCTTTCGCAGAAACGGTAAAACCCGGCCAAGACATTGCGCTGCGCGATCCCGAAGGCGTTATTCTCGCCATCCTGTCGATCACCGACAAATGGTCACCGGATAAATCTGCGGAAGCCAACGGCGTGTTTGGCACTGATGATATAGCTCACCCTGCCGTGAACTACCTGCACAACACCGCCGGAAAAGTGTACCTCGGCGGGCCAATTACCGGCATTCAGGCACCAGTCCATTACGACTACCGTGGCCGCCGCAACACACCTAATGAGCTGCGCACATACTTTCGCAAAATGGGTTGGCGTCGTGTTGTTGCCTTCCAGACCCGCAACCCATTGCACCGCGCGCATCAGGAACTGACTTTCCGCGCAGCCAAAGAAGCTCAAGCCAACCTGCTCATCCATCCGGTCGTCGGCCTAACCAAACCGGGCGATATCGACCACTTCACCCGCGTACGCTGTTACGAGGCTGTGCTGGACAAGTATCCTTCCTCCACAACCTCCCTATCGCTGCTAAACCTAGCCATGCGGATGGGTGGCCCACGCGAGGCTGTCTGGCACGGTCTAATCCGCGCCAACCACGGTTGCACGCACTTCATTGTTGGCCGTGATCACGCGGGGCCGGGCAAGAACTCAGAAGGCAACGATTTCTACGGTCCCTACGATGCACAAGAATTGTTTAAAAAGTATGAAGACGAAATTGGTGTCGAAATGGTCGACTTCAAGCACATGGTATATGTGCAGGAGAAAGCGCAGTACGAACCGATTGACGAAGTTGATAAATCATTAACCGTCCTGAACATCTCCGGCACGGAACTACGCCGCCGTTTGGCCGAAGGTCTCGAAATCCCCGACTGGTTCTCGTTCCCCAATGTGGTAACTGAGCTGCGTCGCAC
>JAGLUD010000372.1 GCA_023134935.1 Paracoccaceae bacterium
CCGTGTCGCCTTCCTTAACCAGCCATTTGGCCAGCGTGCCTTCTTCCATTGTCGGGGAAAGCGCGGGCATCATTATATTGATAGGCATGTAGGCTCTCCTTAACGGTAGGTTACTGATTTAACGGCGGCGATTACTTCGTCCGTCGTCACCAGCGCTAATTTTTCGAGGTTGGCTGCATAAGGCATCGGTACATCTTTACCCGTGCAATTGATCACAGGCGCATCGAGATAATCGAATGCCTGTTCCATCAGAACCGCCGAGATGTGATTACCGATGGAGGCCACAGGGAACCCTTCCTCGACTGTTACACAGCGGTTGGTTTTCTTGACCGAGTTGATGATCGCTTCCGTATCCATCGGGCGGATGGTGCGAAGGTCGATAACCTCGGCACTAATGCCTTCCTCAGCCAGCTTGTCGGCTGCCTCAAGTGCATACTGCATCCCGATGCTGAAACTGACGATGGTTACATCCGTTCCTTCACGCCAGATTTTGGCTTTGCCGATTGGCACGGTGTAATCTTCGACATCTGGCACATCAAAACTGCGGCCGTACATGATCTCGTTCTCAAGGAAGACAACCGGGTTCTGATCCCGAATGGCTGATTTCAACAGGCCCTTTGCATCTGCTGCCGAATAAGGCGACAAAACCTTAAGCCCGGGAACTTGCGCATACCAAGCCGTAAAATCATGGCTGTGCTGCGCCGCAACCCTTGCCGCCGCGCCATTTGCACCACGGAACACAATAGGGCAGTTCATCTGACCGCCGGACATATACAATGTCTTGGCGGCAGAGTTAATAATGTGGTCCATCGCCTGCAAAGCAAAGTTGAAGGTCATGAATTCGACAATCGGGTTCAATCCGGCAAATGCCGCACCTACCGCCAGACCGGCAAAACCATGTTCGGTGATCGGCGTGTCGATCACACGTTTCGCGCCGAACTCGTCCAGCATGCCTTGGCTGATTTTATAAGCGCCGTTATATTCGGCCACTTCTTCGCCCATCAGGAATACGTTTTCGTTCGTGCGCATTTCTTCGGACATTGCTTCACGCAATGCTTCGCGGACAGTCATGGATTTGAACGTAGTGCCTTCCGGCAGATCATCTTCAACCGGAACCACCACAGCAACCGGAGCCGCCGCAACAGGGGCAGGGGCCTCGATCGGTGCCGCAGCCACGGCAGGTGCTTCGGTCGTTGCCGCCGATGCATCCTCGCCATCTTCCAGCAGAACTGCGATCACGGCGTTAACCTTCACGCCTTCGGTGCCTTCAGGAACAACCAGTTGCCCGATCACACCTTCATCAACGGCTTCGAATTCCATCGTAGCTTTGTCAGTTTCGATCTCGGCCAGAATGTCGCCAGAGGCAACAGTGTCGCCCTCTTTAACCATCCATTTGGCCAGCGTGCCTTCTTCCATAGTTGGTGAAAGGGCGGGCATAAGTATTTGAATTGCCATTTTATTAATCCCTCACACGTATACATCTGTCCAAAGCTCGGAAAGGTCCGGCTCTGGGCTGTCGGTGGCAAACTGGGCGGCTTCGGAAACCACCGCTTTGATCTCTTTGTCGATTTTCTTCAACTCATCCTCGTTCGCGTGACCGCCCGAAAGCAGCATCTCGCGGACGTGATCGATTGGGTCCCGCTCTTCTTTGACCTTCTGAACTTCTTCACGCGTACGGTATTTCGCAGGGTCAGACATCGAATGCCCGCGATAGCGATAGGTGTTCATCTCAAGGATATACGGCCCTTTGCCAGCCCGACAATGCGCAATGGCCTTGGCACCAGCAGCCTTAACAGCCAGCACATCCATGCCGTCAACTTCTTCACCCGGAATGCCGAACGCCTCACCACGTGTATGGATCGCAGGGGTCGAAGATGACCGCTCCTGACTTGTACCCATCGCGTAGTGGTTGTTTTCGATCACAAAAACGACCGGAAGATCCCAAAGGGACGCCATGTTGAACGTCTCATAAACCTGTCCCTGATTGGACGCACCATCGCCGAAATACGCAAAGCTTACGTTATCGTTGCCGCGATACTTGTTCGCAAACGCCAAACCAGCACCAATCGGTACCTGTGCGCCAACAATCCCGTTACCACCGTAAAAGTTCTTTTCCTTGGAGAACATATGCATGGAGCCGCCTTTACCAGCGGAATAACCACCCTCACGCCCGGTCAGCTCTGCCATCACGCCTTTGGGGTCCATGCC